>CAJQNG010000165.1 GCA_905479635.1 uncultured Boseongicola sp.
TGATAAGGGGCATTCACGACCTGCCGACCCCAGTAAATAAGGGCGCGAGCGGGGGCGAAGGGCAAAAGGCAAAGACTATGACAGCACCGATAAAGGCGATGATTTCCGCAAGTTTTCTGGTATTTTCCGCAAGTGGCGCAATGGCTCAGGAGGTCACGAACCGCGTGGCGGCAGACACCGACTGGGCCGTGTTCGAAGGCGAAGACCCGAAGGAATGCTGGGCCGTAACTGCGCCGAAAGAGACTACAAACACTCGCGATGGGCGCAGTGTTTCAGTCCGTCGGGGCGATATCCTGTTGTTTGTGACGTATCGTCCAGCACAAAACATCGCTGGCGAAGTCAGCTTCACAGGCGGCTATCCTTTCGCCGAAGGCTCGACCGTGACGATGGAAGTCGCCGGTTTAAGTTTCGAGCTTTTTTCCGAAGGCGAATACGCTTGGCCTGCAACGCCCGCCGACGACCAGAAGATCGTGACAGCCATGAAGCGCGGCACAAACGCAGTATTGACCGCGCGCTCGTCGCGCGGCACGCAGACCAAGGACACATTCTCGCTTTTGGGTGCGACCGCAATGATCGAACAGGCCGAGACGAACTGCGCCGGCTGACCTAGCCGGGCTTTCCCCTTGGGTATCGCCTGCGCTTCGCCTATATCCCCAGCTTGACCAAAGGATAACGGCCATGGCTACTGATGCACCGATCACGCAAGACGTTCTGACGATCCCCCGGAAAATCCCCGAGGGGCCTGTAAACCTTGTTGGATTGACCCGCCCGCAATTGAAAGACGCGCTGATTGCTGTCGGCACTCCTGAAAAGCAGGCCAAGATGCGTGTGAACCAGCTTTGGCAGTGGATTTACCATTGGGGCGCGCGCGACTTTGCTGAGATGACGAACCTTTCTAAGGACTATCGCGCGTTGCTTGCAGACAACTTCGTCCTTGCCATCCCGCAGGTCGTCACGCGCGAGGTCAGCGAAGACGGAACGCGCAAATATCTCGTTAGGATCGCTGGTGGCCACGAAGTCGAGGTCGTCTACATCCCGGAAACTGATCGCGGCACGTTGTGCGTTTCCAGTCAGGTTGGCTGCACGCTGACCTGTTCGTTCTGTCACACCGGCACGCAAAAACTGGTGCGTAATCTGACTGCGGGCGAGATCGTCGGTCAGATCATGGTGGCGCGCGACGATCTCAATGAATGGCCCGCACCGGGGCAGGGCACGGGCGACTCCGGCCCGCGCCGCTTGTCGAACATTGTCCTTATGGGGATGGGCGAGCCGCTTTATAACTTCGAGAACGTCCGCGACGCGATGAAGATCGCCATGGACCCCGAGGGCATTTCCCTCAGCCGCCGCCGCATCACGCTCTCGACCAGTGGTGTTGTCCCCGAAATTGCCCGCACAGCGACCGAGATCGGCTGCATGCTTGCCATCAGCTTCCATGGCACCACAGACGAAATTCGCAGCAAGTTGGTTCCGATCAACAAGCGCTGGCCCATTGCCGATCTTATCGAAGCGCTGCGCGAGTATCCGAAAGTGTCGAATTCGGAACGCATCACGTTTGAATATGTGATGTTAAAAGACGTGAACGATAGCGACGAAGACGCCCGCCGTCTGATCAAGCTGATCGAGGGCATTCCTGCCAAAATTAACCTGATCCCGTTCAACGAATGGCCAGGTGCACCCTACGAGCGTTCTGACTGGTCGCGCATCAAGGCCTTCGCCGACATCATCTACAATGCGGGCTACGCGTCTCCTATCCGCAAACCGCGCGGCGAAGATATTATGGCGGCCTGCGGTCAGTTGAAATCGGCGACAGAACGCGAGCGTAAATCCCGCAAAGAAATCGCGGCTGAGGCGGGCTTGGGTTAGGCTTTCTTAAGCCGTCCGATCACCCACAAAAGTACCACAGCGCCGATTGTCGCGACGATCAGCTCGCCGACAATGCCTGTTGCCGAAAGCCCGACAGCGCCGCTTAAGAACCCACCGATGTAAGCGCCGGCAATGCCAACCAGCAAATTCAACAAAAGCCCCGAGCTTTTGTTCATGAACTTCGAGGCCAGTCAGCCGGCAAGGCCGCCGATAATCAAAAATGCAATCAAATTCATCTCAAGATCCTTCGTCGCTACCCAATCTTAAAGTGATCACTGGCCCACACGGATGCAAGGCCTTACCGTCCCGGTATGCCATCCCGTTTGGTGGCTGGCAGGTGCCAGTTGTCCATACATTCCATCGCCTCATCCGCTGTATCCACGAAGCGGAACAGGTCAATATCGTCCGCAGAAATCGTGCCTGCTTTGGACAAAGCATCCCAGTTGATGATGGTTTCCCAGAACTTCCGACCGAACAAAAGGAATGGCACGCGTTCCATCCGTCCTGTCTGGATCAGGGTTAACGTCTCAAACAGCTCGTCAAGCGTACCGAAGCCGCCAGGGAACACCGCAATTGCTGATGCGCGCATCAGGAAATGCATCTTTCGGATCGCGAAATAGTGGAAATTGAATGCCAGTTCCGGCGTCACATAAGAGTTCGGCGCCTGCTCGTGCGGAAGCACGATATTCAGACCAATCGACACGCCACCCGCGTCCTCGGCACCGCGGTTGCCCGCCTCCATCACGCCGGGACCACCACCGGTGACGATGACGTTCTCGCCCTTGCCTTCGGCCATGGATCGTTCGGTGATGATCTTCGCAAACTTGCGCGCCTCATCGTAAAACGTTGACAAATCTGCCAAGGTCTTCGTGCGCGCTTTATCTTTTTTAACCGGGTCAGGAATGCGCGCGCCGCCAAACAGCACCACGGTCGACTTGATCCCGTATTCCGCCATCAGCATCTCGGGCTTCAACAGTTCAAGCTGAAGCCGCACAGGTCGCAATTCTTCGCGGCACAGAAACTCCGGATCCGCAAAAGCCAAGGCATAGGACGGCGACCTCGTTTGTGGCGTATCGGGGATGCCCTTTGCGGTTTCGATGTCTTGGTGTGCGTCGCGAAATCTGTGGCGATGATCATCCATCATGGGGCGGCTCCTTGTCACTCGGACCCCTTGCATGGCAGGAAGGTCGAAGCTTGTCCAATGGGGGAATTCCTACCGTGAACGCACCAACAGTCGAAGAAATCGCACGCGCAGGGACGCTTATAGAACCCCATATTCATCGCACACCGATCCTTGAAACCTCTGGCCTCATTCAGGGCCGTGAAGTCGCGCTGAAACTTGAGAACACACAAGCCACCGGCAGTTTCAAAGTGCGCGGTGCTTTCACCACATTGCTGTCGTCGGGCGTGCCAAAAGCAGGTGTCGTTGCGGCGTCGGGTGGCAATCATGGGGCCGCGGTTGCGTATGCCGCGCGCGCTTTGGGGCACAAGGCGACGATCTATGTGCCTGAGCTTGCAGGCCCGTCGAAGATTGCTCTGATCCGTGAAACCGGCGCAGACCTCCACGTCGTTTCGGGCACGTATGCAGAGGCCCTGTCAGCAGCGATGGCTTTTGAAGTCGAAACCGGCGCGATGCAAATCCACGCTTATGATGCGCCGATGACCGTGGCGGGGCAGGGCACACTTCTCCGCGAGTGGGAATCCCAGAACCTTGATGCTGACACGATCCTGATCGCGGTTGGCGGCGGCGGTCTGATCGGCGGCGCGCTCGCGTGGTTGCAGGGGCGGCGCAATATCGTCGCGGTCGAACCCGAACTGGCTCCGACGCTTAACGCGGCAATCGCTGCGGGCCGGCCTGTAGACGTCGAGGTCAGCGGGATTGCGGCCAATGCGCTGGGTGCGCGCCAGATTGGACAGATCTGCTTCGATCTGGCGACAAAGCATCAAATCGCCACTGTCACAGTGACCGACGAGGCTATCGCCATAGCGCAAGCCGCTCTGTGGAAGACCTGCCGCCAATGGGTTGAACCGGCGGGTGCTGCGGCCTTGGCCGCGCTGATGTCCGCGGCCTACCAGCCGGCAAAAAACGAGACCGTTGCCGTCCTCGTTTGCGGCGCCAATCCAGCGCCCGGCCCCTTCGACTGATTGCCCTTTTGCGCGGCGCAGGCTAAATGGCGCGACAACGCTAGACCCAAGGGGAAACCAAGATGTCCAACGCCCAACTTGAAACCGCCATCGAAAGCGCGTGGGAAACCCGCGACCAGATCACGCCCGCCACAACGGGCGAAACCCGTGATGCCATCGAAGACACGCTGAATGCGCTTGACGGTGGAAAGTTGCGCGTCGCCGAACGTGGTGAAGACGGCACATGGCATGTGAACCAATGGGCGAAAAAGGCCGTGCTTCTGGGCTTTCGTCTGAAAGACATGGAACGGCAGACCGGGTCGGCCCAAGGCGGTGCCTGGTGGGATAAGGTCGACAGCAAGTGGAAGGACTGGGGCGACGATGAGTGGGGTGCGGCCGGTTTCCGCGCTGTGCCAAGCTGCGTTGTTCGCAAGTCCGCCTATATCGCGCCCGGCGTTGTACTGATGCCAAGCTTCGTGAACCTCGGCGCCTATGTCGACAGCGGAACGATGGTTGATACATGGGCCACGGTCGGGTCCTGCGCACAGATTGGCAAGAACGTGCATCTGTCTGGTGGCGTCGGCATTGGCGGCGTGTTGGAGCCGATGCAGGCGGGTCCGACGATCATCGAAGACAACTGCTTCATCGGTGCGCGTTCGGAAGTCGTCGAAGGCTGCATTGTGCGCGAAGGCGCGGTTCTGGGCATGGGCGTGTTCATCGGCCAATCCACCAAGATCGTCGATCGCGAGACGGGCGAAGTGATGTACGGCGAAGTGCCGCCCTATTCGGTGGTTGTGGCGGGATCGCTGCCATCCAAGAACGGTGTTAACCTGTATTGCGCGGTGATCGTAAAGCGCGTGGACGAGCGCACCCGCTCGAAAACTGCGATCAACGAGCTGCTGCGCGACTGATCAGATAGAGTGCCTTTCGGCGCATTCGATCCTTAAAAAAGAAGGGGCTTTCTGCCCCGTTTTTGCCTCTTGGAAAATTCACCCCCAAGGACTTTTTTACCGAAAGAAGCTCAGACCGGTCCCGGCAATACCCCTGGAGTGCTTTGCGTACGCCCTGATGTGAACACGGCGCCTGGGGTATCTATTCGCCATGTTTAAGAGTTCAGCGGATGGTTGCCGCTCACGCCAGGCGCTTGGTGATTTGGGGGCTATGCTCCGCTAGACGTCGCAAGATACCCGATCGCGGTTGATCGCCGGTTTCCTGTCTTTGACGG
>CAJQNG010000166.1 GCA_905479635.1 uncultured Boseongicola sp.
GACATCATCCGAGAAGTCGCAGCACCAGAACCGTGATATTGCGATGAAGGCGTTGAAATCACGTCTTTATCAAATAGAGCTGGATCGCCGGAACGCGGCGATCAACGAGGCGCATGAGAACAAGGGCGATGCCGGCTGGGGCAATCAAATACGGTCCTATGTGTTGCAGCCTTATCAAATGGTGAAAGACTTGCGGACCAGCTTTGAAACCAGTGATACTTCGGGTGTTCTGGATGGTGATCTGGACGGGTTTATGGCCGCGACGTTGGCGATGGGCGTGTCGGGGATGGGCCGTGCAGAAGCACGGGGCGACGACTAAAACGCAAGTTCAAAAAATCTGGCCAATCCCGCATCGTCTTTGCAAGCTGATTGCGAAGCGATTGGCGTATGAACGACATTTACTATGGAAGTGATGAACAGCAGGGCGTTTCGCGGCGATCTGTGGCGCTGTGAGTTGCTGAAGGATGATCCCGAGCTGACGTGGTACTGGCGCGCTGTCGGTGTTGCGGAATATGCCTGCGGGGGCGTCGACTTTCTGGATCAAATGGTGCGCATTCAGGGGGTAGTGCCGAGGTGCTGGGTGCCGCGCCAACACATCGAAGACGTCATTGTTGCGGTTGAAGCACGCGCGATCACGGCCGATATTTTTGGACTGTCGATTTCCACCGATGCTTCGCTGTCTCTTGCGCGCAAGAGTCTGGCAACGGAAAAGTTGGCGTTGATCTTGAGGTGGTGCGCATCTGCCCAGACAGCCCCGATGCGCTTTTGGCGATGGTTGAGGTTGCCCTTGACTGTGCGGGGTCTTGCCGCCTGCGGCGGCGGTGATGCGGGGGGCAATTAAGACGCGGCGTGATTTTGTTGTCGCGCGAGCGGACGGGTTGTGGCCTCTGCTGGAGCGGTTGACTGTTTCCATCCACCGGCGCCGGTGGGTGATCATTGTTGGTGGGGGATGTTGTCCACACACCCTGACCGTCGGGGAGAGAAAATTGCGTTGATCCTTGGTGTCGATGCGATGGTGCGGATGTCCGAGGATATTGGATTTTAGAAGTTTTACGTTGGTGTGCGGGACGACAATGCGCGCTCGACGGCCTTGTGCGCAGAGTATGCGGTGGTGCGCACTGATTATATGGCACTTGTCGGGATTGATCCGACTGTTGTGTCCGCAGGACGAATGAGCCAGTTGCGCTGCCTTGCGGCCCGGCAGGCAGCGTGCTTTTGTACCTTAGAGCATATCCGTGGCGTGAGAGGGCTTAATGGAACCGGACGAACGTGAAGCATCGCCGATCCCGGAGATTGGGCAGGTGACTTTTGCAGAGCTTTGGTCCTCGCTGAAGGCGGGACTTTGGGATTTCCGGCGGGCTCCGGGGTATGGATTGGCGTTTAGCGCGTTTTACGTTTTAGTGGGCGTCGGGCTTGTCTGGATTGGGGCGGGGACATTCCTGTGGACGCTGGCTTTTGCTTTGGGTTTCCCTTTGGTCGCGCCATTTGCTGCTGTCGGGCTTTACGAGGTGAGCCGCCGTATTGAAGCAGGCGAGCCGCTGGAACAATCGGAAATCGTGGGTGTGGTCTGGCGCGAACGCACGCGCCAGTTGCCCTGGATCGGGGTTATTCTGACGCTGATTTTCCTGTTTTGGAGCTTTTTCGCCCATATGACATTCGCGATGTTCTTTGGGTTGTCGGCGCTGACGAATGTGAGCAGTTCTTACGAGATTTATTTCACCTCCAATGGCATCGCGATGATGGTCATGCAGGCTTTGGTGGGGGCTGGCGTGGCGTTCTTTGTCTACGGGATTGCGGTGATGTCCTTGCCGTTATTGGTGGACAAGGAAGTCGATTTTGTGACCGCGATGCTGATTAGCCTTAAGACAGTTGCCAGAAACAAGGCGGTGCTTGGCGCCTGGGCGGTGCTGATCGCGGTACTATTATTTGTGGCGATGTTGCCCGCGTTTTTGGGGTTGTTTGTGGCGTTGCCGGTCTTGGGTCATGCAACATGGCATCTGTATCGGCGGGCGCTATATCACCCGGTGTGATGGTGCATAGCGCACGAAAAAGGCCCGCACGATTAAAGCGCGGGCCTTTTGTTTGCCTGTAGAATCAGGAGATTAGCTTTTGGTGTCAGGCGAAGACGCAGAGGGCGTCGGGGCCGTTGCAGGCTTCGTCGACATGCCGGCCTTAGCACCGGCTAGCGGGTCTTCTTGACGCTGAACCGATCCCTCAAAATGAGCGCCGGATTCAATCGCGATGGTTTTGTGGATGATGTCGCCTTCGACACGTGCAGTAGAGGTCAGGCGAACCTTCAATCCGCGCACTTTCCCGACAACACGGCCGTTGACCACAACGTCATCCGCAATGCATTCGCCGTTTACCGTGGCGCCTTCGCCGACGGTTAAAAGGTGAGCGCGAATATCTCCTTCAACTTTACCTTCGATCTGGATGTCACCGGTGGTCTTAATGTCACCGGTGATGTTCAGATCAGCCGAAAGGACCGACGCAGGGGGCTTCGCCTTGGGGGTCGATGAGGTGAAGTCTGTTCCGGATTTTGGTTGATTCATATCGGAGGCCTTTTTCTCAGTATCCGCCGGCGCGTCCGTTTTGGGGCCCGGCTCGTTTATTTTGCTTTTAGAAAACATCTCTTGCTGCCTTGATGTATTTCAACGGGTTGGTGGCTTTACCGCCGACGCGCACTTCATAATGAAGATGGGTGCCCGTCGACCGTCCGGTATTTCCCATATCACCGATACGCTCGCCGCGCGAGACCCTTTGGCCAACTTGTACGCGGATTTTTGACAAATGGGCGTAGCGGGTCTCGAATCCGAAGTCGTGGCGGATTTTGATCAGATTGCCATATCCGCCCTGACGACCAGCATGCACGATCGTTCCATCCGCGGTTGCGTGTATTGGTGTGCCGCGTGATCCGGCCCAGTCGTGGCCTTCGTGCGTGCGGCCCCAACGCGGGCCAAAGCCGCTGGTGCTACGATAGCTGCCGCGCACAGGAAAGCCGAAAGGAAGCTTCTCGGCGGCGATGCGATAAAGGTTCAATTCGTCCAGGCGCCCAAGAACTTCGTTTGCGCGCGAGGTTATTGGATCAATCTCGGCGTCGCCTGACGTGGAGACGCGGATAGGCGTCAGCGGTCCGCCCTGGCCTGAATAGGTGCGACGGACTTGTTCGAGAATACTGTCGGTGGGCAGTCCGACGGCTGAGAACATATTGTCGATCGGGGTCAGCGATGTTTCAACGGCGTCTTCGATCTGGCTGAAGATGCGCTCATTGCGCTCGTCTCCGAGGCGCGCGTCCAGCGCGACGCGGTCAAGCGCGCTTTCGGCTTCTGCGACGTACAATTGCATTTCGTCACGCTCGACTGCGATATCGCCAAGAGCGACGGACAGAAAATCAAGCGTGGTCTCAAGATCGCTCATCCGGGTCACTTCCGGGCTTGCAGCCTCAGTTTCAGCGATACGTGCGATCAGCGTTTCGTTTTTGGAACGTTCGAAGTCTCTTTCGTTCATCGCGTCGCGCAACGTGGTTTGAATGACGTCGATGCCGGTGGCGAATTCCTTAGCGCGTTCTTCAGACCTTAAAAGCCGCGACTGCATCGCTGAAACCTCGGCAAGAGCGACGGCAAACCGTGCCTGCGCATCGGAGGCTTCGGTTGCGCGTGTGTCGCGTTCAGAGGCAAGAGTGTTCAGCCGGCCCTCGTAAACAGCTTGATCGCGCAGTGCCTGTTCGCGCAGGTCGCCAGCGCCAAGACTTTGCATCAAGAGAATGGCGGAGGAAATAATCGTCCAACCCACCAAAAGGGCCGAGCCTGTCAGGCCTACGAATTGGGTCGTAGGCGAAAGGCGAATGAAGCGGGTTTCTGTATCCGAACGCAGGAAAAGCCTTTGTTCGGGGAATGCGCGTTCGAGAGACGCATGAATTTTTTTCGCGAAGCTTTGGATCACTCTGCCTGTCCCGTCATCGTTGTCCCAATGCGGCATCATTCCCCCGAAGACTGCCAACTCCATGGTGTTAACGGCTGTGGAAAACTCTGGCAACCACGCTGACCCGTGTGGGCCTAAGAGGTCTTTTTAATTGATGAATTCGGCAGAATATCGCCGACTTTCAGGCTTCGTTGGTTAACGGCCAGTAAAAATCGGGAGGGATGCCAGCCTCGGCACGCTTTTCTTCGTTGAACGGCGGCTTAAGGGTTGAGTGGAAATAGCGCCGGACAAGGGCATGAAATTCGGGTTTGGGATCAAGGCCGTCTCGCCCGCATAGGAAGTGAAACCACTTCGAGCCGTAGGCCACATGCGCAACCTCTTCGCTATAGATCGTTTCAAGGGCGGCCACTGCGTCGTCTGCTTGGGCTTTGCGGAAAACCTCGATCATGCCGGGCGTCACATCAAGCCCGCGCGCCTCCAGCACCATGGGGACGACCGCAAGGCGTCCCATAAGATCGCCGGCGGTGTCCTCTGCTGCGCGCCACATGCCCGCGTGTGCCGGGAGTGCGCCGTAATGGCTGTCAAGTGCTTCAAGACAGTCAGACATGAGATTGAAATGTTTAGATTCTTCGTCGGCGGCTTTGACCCAATCGTCATAGAATCCGGGCGGCATTGAGACCTCCGTGAACCGCGCGATAAGATCCCAGTGCAAATCAACGGCGTTGAGTTCGATGTGCGCCACGGCGTGAAGAAGGGCAATCCGACCGTCAGGGGAGCCGGGTTTGCGTCGCGGTACATCGCGCGGCGACACCAGTTCGGGTCGTTCAGGGCGCGCGGGAAAGGCAGGGGGAGCTGCGTGCCCCACGGCGATATCGTCGCCCGCGCCACGCGCAGCAACCCATCGGGCTGCATGTGCGCGGCTGATTGCTGTTTTTTCGCGGCCATTGGCGGTGGTTAGGACCTCGACCGCCATTTCTGCAAGCGTTGCCATGCTGAATAGTCCCTTAAGGCCTGTCGCCCTTTGGCTATCCGCGAAGACAGTCAAGGGCGAGGGAGTTTAGCTTTCTTGTGTGGCCGCCAGAACGGTGTCGACATGTCCAGGGACTTTTACTTTGCGCCATTCACGCACCACCGTTCCCGCTCCGTCAATCAGATAGGTCGCGCGCTCGACCCCCATGTATTTCTTGCCGTACATCTGCTTTTCGACCCAGGTGCCATAGGTTTCGCAGACGTCACCATCGGCGTCCGAGGCAAGGATCACATCAAGGTCGTGCTTGGCAATGAATTTGTCATGCTTTGCGGCGGAGTCTTTGGAAATGCCGACCACAATGGCGCCGGCAGCTTTGAACGCGGCCTTTGCTTCGGTGAAGCCAATCGCTTCTTTGGTGCATCCGCTGGTGTCGTCCTTCGGATAAAAATACAGAACAACTTTTGAGGGGCGTAACGCAGACAGGGTAACGTCTCCGCCACCATTGCGTGGGAGCGTGAAATCAGGGGCGGTTTTTCCTTCAAGCGACATGGGGCAGTCCTTTTTCAGAAGTTTCACAAGATGTGTCACGAATGCCTGTTGGGTTTTAGCGCGGATCGGCAGAGAATACAGAGCGCGAGGCAGGAAAAAGATAGAAAAGACGTCTATGACCAGGGAAGCAAAGTCGGAAGTTAAGTCTCAGCCCGAGGCAGACACCCCCAAGCCTGGGCGTCGCGCGACGCGGACGCGGGCGGAGCGCCGTATTGCGCGCGCCAAGCGGCATGGGCGGCTTGGCAAGGGGCTTATCTCGACGGTTGTTCTGGCAAGTTTTGTTTTGTTTCTGGGCGGGCTGATTTTGTCGGATCGCGCGGTGCCTTTGCCGGATAGCATACGGGACCGGATTGCAATATCGGTGTCGGAACGGCTGCCTGACGGAGCGGTAAAAATCGGCGCCGTGGCCGTCACTTTGGGGCGCGATCTGGCGCCAAGGGTGCGGCTTTCGAATGTGTCGATCGGCGATACGGGCGGGGGCGGTGTTGCGGTTTTGAACGGTGTGTCGGCGCGGTTGTCGCCAAGCGGGCTTTTGCGCGGACGATTTGCGGCAGAGCATGTGGTGCTGAACGGGGCGCAGGTCACGTTGCGGCGCGCAGCTGATGGAACCTTTGCTTTTGGTTCTGCAGGTGGCGTGCCGCGGGAAACGCAAAGCCTTCCGGATATTTTGAGCGCGCTTGATGCGGCTTTGACCGAAGGCCCGCTTGCGTCCATTCAGGATGTGTCTGCCGAGCGCGTGGTGTTCGCGCTTGAGGATGCGCGGACCGGGCGCATATGGCAGGCTACGAATGCGTCGTTGCAACTGCGGCGTTCGACCAGCGGGCTGACACTGTCGGTGTCGTCGGATGTCTTCAACGGGACGGATGACGTTGCTGAAGTGCAGTTGTCATTTTCCTTCGATGACGCCACGCGCGATATCGCGTTGGGAATGCGGTTGGTCGATGTGGCTGCGGCCGACATTGCGGTGCAGTCGCCGGCCCTGTCATGGCTTGGCGTGCTGGATGCGCCGATATCGGGCGCGGTACGGGCTGAATATGACGGGGGGGATGGGCTGGCGCGGCTGTCGGGCACTCTGGACATCGCTGACGGGGCATTGAGCCCTGCGGGGGGCGCGGACCCAATCGGATTTGATGTCGCGCGTGCGTATTTCGAGTTTGATCCTACCCTTCAACGTATTGATTTTACCGAAGTTGCGGTGAAATCCGAAACGTTTGAGGCAACGGCCACGGGGCATACCTACCTGACAGAAGTCACCGATGGCTGGCCGGACGCATTTATAGGGCAGTTTCTTATTTCAGAATTTGCCTTGGACCGGGCAGACGTTTTCGAAGCGCCGGTGGCGGTGCAGGACGTTAGGGCGGATTTACGGCTTCGGCTTGATCCGTTCACCGTCGAATTGGCGCAGATTGCGCTTTCTAACGACGATGCACCGATCCGTGGGCGTGGGGTCGTCTCGGCGGGGGCTGACGGGTGGTCGCTTTCGCTGGATGCCGCCACGCAGCGTATCGCGACCACAACAGTAATGGAGTTTTGGCCGCTAATCGAGGCTCCGGTGACGCGCGGATGGCTGAATTCCAACGTCAAAGCGGGGCTGCTTGAGGACGTCAATGTCGCCCTGCGAAAGTCCCCCGGCGAGAAGCTTGATATGGGGCTGACCTTCGATTTTACACAAGGTGAGGTGCAGTTTCTGCGCGATATGCCACGGATCATGGGGGCGACCGGCCGGGGCGTCATCCACGATGATGTCTTTAATTTGCTGATGACCGGTGGCGGAGTGATGGCTGGGACTGGCGATTTCGTTGATATCGCGGGCTCGACGTTTCGGGTGCCGGACACCGAACAAAGACCTGCAGTGGGCGAGTTTGAGATACGCGCGCGCGGAACTATTCCGGCGCTGCTTTCGGTAACGAATAATCGACCTTTGCGCCTTATGGAAAGGGCCGAGCGCGGGATTGATCTGGCGCAAGGTATTGGTGAAGTGACGGCGCGGGTCACGCTTCCTTTGAAGGATGGAATTGACGCCGAGGACGTCACCTATCAGGTAACGGGGCAGCTCAGTGACGTCCGTTCGGAAGTTATCGTGCCAGGGCGCGTGCTGACGTCGCGCGGGATGGCGCTTTCGGCTTCTGTTGAGGAAGTGCGGATTGCCGGTCCGGCTGACCTTGACGGCGTTTCGCTGACCGCAGATTGGCGTCAGCCGCTGGGCGATGGTGCGCGTGCCGAAGGAAGCCGTATTACCGGGCGCGTCACGCTTGGACCGGATGCCATTCAGGCGTTTGGTTTGCCACTGCCCGGCGATCTGATCAGCGGCTCTACCCGTGCGGACTATGTGCTTGAGGTAAAACCAGACGTGGCACCGCTGTTGTCGGTGGCATCTGACCTTAAAGGTTTAGGGATGCGAATCGCGGCGCTAAACTGGTCGAAGGAGCCGGGAAGTCCGGCAGGGTTGGAGTTGGTAGCGCGGCTTGGCGACGTTCCCGATGTGCAAAGCCTAGAGATTTCGGCGCCCGGTCTGGCGTTGGACGGGCGATTGTCTTTGACGGCGGACGGTGGGCTTGAGGCTGCGGTTTTTGATCAAGTGCGGGTTGGGGGATGGCTTGATGCGCGCGCGCGGATAACGCCACGAGGTGCGGGGCTGTCGCCTGCGATTTCAATTGAGGGCGGGACGCTTGATTTCCGCAAGTTTCCGCGCGCTGCCGTGTCAGAAAGCGGCGGGGACCGTACGCCGATTTCCGTATCCCTTGACAGCTTCGTTTTGTCCGACAGCATCACGTTCGCGCCTTTGACCGGTGAGGTTGATGCAGGGCAAGCCGGGCTTTCGGGCACGTTCGAAGCCCGGCTCAATGGCCAGACCACGGTGCGAGGCACGCTGGCGCCTGCCAATGGGGGGACGGCAATCCGGCTTCAGGCCAGTGATGCGGGCGGCGTCGTGCGGTCGACCGGGCTGACGAAAAACGCCATGGGCGGCACGCTTGATCTTGTGCTGACACCGGACACAACGGCTGCGCCCGGCACACTACGTGGCGAGTTTCTGATCGAAGACATCCGTATTCAGAATGCACCGGTGATGGCTGCTTTGTTGGACACCATCAGCCTTGTGGGCTTGATAGATCAGCTTTCGGGGCAGGGTATTCGCTTTGCCACTGTGGACGGCCGTTTCAGGTTGACGCCGGACGCGCTTGTTTTGGAAGAGGCAGCGGCGATTGGCGTGTCGCTTGGCATCTCGGCAGCAGGACTTTATGACCTCGATGCCAAGGAGATTGATTTGCAGGGCGTGGTGTCGCCGCTGTATTTTCTGAATGCGGTCGGATCGGTCGTTAGTCGTCGCGGTGAAGGTCTGTTTGGCTTCAATTACCGCGTGAGCGGTCCTGCAAATGCGCCAACCGTCGGGGTTAATCCATTGTCGATCCTGACGCCGGGTCTGTTTCGCGAAATTTTCCGCCGCCCGCCGCCAACGAATTGAGTACCATGAAGCTTTCTGAATTTGATTTTGATCTTCCCGAGGGGTTGATTGCAACGCGCCCGGCGCGCCCGCGGTCGTCGTCACGTCTCTTGGTGGCGGGCCCGGTGGCAATCGACGAGGCGCAGGCACTTGATTTGCCGTCGTTTCTACGGCCTGGCGACCGGTTAATCGTGAACGACACAAAAGTGATCCCGGCGCGGCTTTCGGGCATGCGGGTGCGTGACGGCGAGGCGGGCGTGACGCAAGCACGGATTGAGGCGACGCTTCTGGATCCTCTTGCTGATGGGAACTGGATGGCCCTGCTGAAGCCTTTGCGGAAAGTCCGCGATGGCGAGGTGATCCAATTTTCCGACATTTTGACAGCGGAAGTGATGGGGCGTGCCGAGGGGACAGCGGCGCTGCGTTTCAATCTTACTGGCGATGATTTTGATGCCGCTTTGAATGCGGCGGGTGCGATGCCTTTGCCGCCTTATATCGAGGCGCTGCGCAAGTCCGATGCGCAGGACAAAGAGGACTACCAGACGATCTGGGCGCGCGCGACAGGGGCGGTTGCTGCCCCGACCGCCTCGCTGCATTTTGATGACGCCTTAATGGCGGCGTTGACGGCGCACGGGGTCGAGATCACTTACATCACGCTGCATGTGGGGGCGGGCACGTTCTTGCCGGTGAAAGTCGACGACATCAGTGACCACAAGATGCATGCCGAGCGAGGCACGGTGACCGCGCAAGCTGCCGAAGCTATGAACGCAACACGCGCTGGCGGTGGGCGGATTATTCCGGTCGGCACAACGGCGCTGCGACTGATCGAAACCGCCGCGGCGCCGGACGGGACAATCTCGGCGTGGGAGGGGGCGACGGATATTTTCATCACGCCCGGATTCCGTTTCAAGATTACGGATGCTTTGATGACCAATTTTCATCTGCCAAAATCAACACTGATGATGCTTGTTTCGGCGTTCATGGGGTCTGAACGTATTCGCGAGATTTATACTCATGCGATTTTGCGTGAATTCCGCTTCTTTTCCTATGGTGATGCGTCACTTTTGCTGCCAAAGGGCTGAAGGCGACCGGGGTCAAGTCGTAGGCAAGCGTGTCCGCTATCAACGCGGGCGCTAAGGCGGTTGAAAGGGCAACGGAGACTAACCATGCTCAAGGTTCTCGGCAGTACATGGGCACTTCTTCTCGGAATTCTTCTTTTGATGGTCGGAAACGGTCTTCAGGGCTCGCTTATTGGTATTCGAGGGTCGATTGAGAATTTCTCGACGATAGAGCTGTCAGTCATAACCTCTGCGTACTTTGCGGGCTTCCTGATCGGATCACGGATGGCGCCCGAGATGATCCGTCGCGTGGGGCACGTCCGCGTTTTTGCCGCTTTGGCCTCGTTTATTTCTGCCGTTTTGATCCTTTACCCGACAATCACAGACCCCTGGGCCTGGATCGCATTGCGCGTGGTCTTTGGGTTCTCGTTTTCGGGCGTGTATGTGACAGCGGAAAGCTGGCTGAACAATTCGGCGACCAACGAGACGCGCGGTCAGTCTTTGTCACTATATGTCATGGCGCAGATGCTTGGGATTGTGGCCAGTCAGGCGCTGTTGAACGTGGCGGACCCGGCCGGGTTTATCCTGTTCGTGATCCCGTCGGTTCTTGTTTCTTTGTCGTTCGCGCCGATCCTTTTGTCTGCTGCCAAATCACCAACTTTTGAAACAACAAAACCGATGACGCTGAGGCAGATCTATGAGTTCTCACCGCTTGGCTGCGTTGGCATGTTTTTGCTGGGCGCGATTTTTGCAGCCCAATTTGGCATGGCGTCAGTTTACGGCACGCGAGCAGGGTTTAGTGTTGCCGAGATCTCGATTTTCGTCTCGGCAATCTTTATCGGCGGCATGGTGTTTCAGTACCCGTTTGGCTGGCTATCGGATCGGATGGATCGGCGCGTGATGATTCTCGCGGCCGCACTGGGCGGCGGGGCGGCGGGCATATTGGGGCTGGTCTTTGGAAGCAGTTTTGAAGTCGTGCTGTTTGCAGCCTTCATTATGGGTGGGATGTCCAACCCGCTTTATGCCCTGCTGATCGCCTATACGAACGACTATCTTCAGGTGGAGGATATGGCCGCCGCAGCCGGTGGTCTGATTTTCATTAATGGCCTGGGCGCTATCATGGGCCCAATGATCACGGGTTGGATGCTGACCAGGTTTGGACCTGGCGGGTTCTGGGTCTACCTCAGCTTTTTCATGTTTGCGATGGCGGCGTTTGTGGCCTGGCGGATGACACAACGCGCGTCGGTCTACAGCGAGGAAGCCGAAGGCTATGACGCGGTAAGCTACGCGCCGATGATGCCGACAGGAACCATGGTAGCGGCTGAAGCGGCACAGGATTACTATGCTGAAAATGTCGAAAATGACGACGAAGAAGAACCAAATGAGGACGACCCCCTTGATCGATCATGATCTTTCGTTAACGATTCGATTACGGGGAAGTGAAACTTGGTGGAGTGAAGTGTGGCATTATGACGAACCCTGAGGACATTCTGGCCTTTTGGCTGGACGAACAAGGCCCGGAAGGCTGGTATGCTGGTGGGGCCGAGCTTGATCAAGAAATGCGAGACCGTTTCGAATGTGTGTACAATCGTGCTTGCGAGGGCGCATTGTCCTTGTGGCTTACACATGCGACCGGGACTTTGGCGTATATTATCCTTCTGGATCAATTTTCGCGGAACATGTTTCGCGACACGCCAAAGGCATTCGCTTCAGACGGTCTGGCGAGAGCAGCAGCAAAAGCGTCTATTTCGCGCGGGTGGGACCTGAAGATTGACGAACCCGCGCGGCAGTTCTTTTATATGCCTCTGGTTCATGCCGAGTGCCTGAGCGATCAGGACCGCGCCGTGCGTCTTATCATGACGCGGATGCCAGAGACCGGCGGCATAAACCTTCTTCATGCCAAAGCACACCGCGAAGTTGTCCGCAAGTTCGGCCGTTTCCCCAACCGGAACGCGGCTTTGTCGCGTCTTACGCCGGTAGCCGAAGCGGTCTTCCTTGAGCAGGGCGGCTATGGGGCGACGGTTGAGGCAATGAAAGCGGCAGAGGCGGCCTGAACACTATTTTGGTTGCCTAGAGCATTGCGCCCAACGGGTAGCGGGGCTTCCCCCGAAGCATCGTCGTTAGGGTGACAAGGCATTCCGAATGTGGCAAATAGTTTAACGTAGAACAATATCGCCGCAGGAGGAAACCAATGGCTGCTAAAACTTTTGACGTGGTGGTGATCGGGGCAGGTCCCGGTGGATATGTCGCCGCGATCCGTGCCAGCCAACTGGGCCTGAAGGTGGCGATCGTTGAACGCGAGCACATGGGCGGGATTTGCCTGAACTGGGGCTGCATCCCAACCAAAGCGATGCTTCGGTCGTCCGAAGTTTTTCACCTGATGCATCGTGCCAAAGAATTCGGCCTGAAGGTCGAAGGGATTGAGTACGATCTGGATGCTGTGGTGAAGCGCTCACGCGGTGTGGCCAAGCAGTTGAACGGTGGCGTCGTGCATCTGATGAAGAAAAACAAGGTCGAGGTCTTTATGGGTGCGGCAACCCTGCCTTCCAAAGGCAAGGTTTCGGTCAAGACGGACAAAGGCGTCGAAGAGTTGCAGTCGAAAAGCATCATCCTTGCGACCGGCGCGCGTGCGCGCGAATTGCCTGGACTTGAGGCGGACGGTGATCTTGTCTGGACGTACAAGCATGCTTTGCAGCCACCACGGATGCCCAAAAAGCTTCTGGTCATCGGGTCGGGTGCCATCGGAATTGAATTCGCGAGTTTTTACAACACGCTTGGGGCGGACACAACTGTGGTTGAAGTCATGGATCGCGTTCTGCCGGTGGAAGATGCCGAAATATCCGCATTTGCGAAGAAGTCGTTCTTGAAGCAGGGCATGAAAATCATGGAGAAATCCATGGTTAAGCAGCTTGATCGCGGCAAGGGCAAGGTCACAGCGCATATCGAAGCGAATGGCAAAATTGAGAAGATGGACTTTGACACCGTGATTTCTGCGGTGGGCATCGTCGGCAATGTCGAAGGGCTCGGGCTGGAGGAACTGGGCGTCAAAATTGATCGCACCCATGTTGTGACAGATGAATACTGTCGAACAGGCGTTGACGGGCTTTACGCGATTGGCGACATCGCGGGCGCGCCTTGGCTGGCGCACAAGGCGAGCCACGAAGGTACGATGGTTGCAGAGTTGATCGCGGGCAAAAACAAAGTCCATCCGGTTAAGCCAGAATCGATTGCAGGGTGTACTTATTGTCATCCGCAGGTGGCCTCGGTTGGGTACACCGAAGCGAAAGCGAAAGAGCTTGGGTATAAAATCAAAGTTGGTCGTTTCCCTTTCATCGGCAATGGCAAGGCGATCGCTTTGGGCGAAACCGAGGGCATGGTTAAGACTGTGTTTGACGAGAAAACCGGAGAGCTTCTTGGTGCACATATGATCGGAGCGGAAGTGACCGAATTGATCCAAGGTTATGTTGTGGGGCGTCAGTTGGAGACGACTGAAGAAGATTTGATGAATACGGTCTTCCCGCATCCAACATTGTCAGAGATGATGCATGAAAGTGTGCTTGATGCTTATGATCGCGTCATTCACATTTGATCGCCACGACACGTAACGCGTTGATATGCCGGCTCCTACTTGGGGCCGGCATTTTGCTTTATCTTGGCGCGTTTGCGATCACGATCATTGGGTCGCAAGGGTTGTTCAACGTTGCTCCTGACGGGATGGCAGTGGTTTGGCCATTATTTCTTGGTTTGCCGTGAAGCATTTACCTGTCGGTTCTGACGACCTTTGGGGGGCAGTTTTAATCGGTCAGATCGGAGCAGCACTGGTCCTACTTTTGGACCTAAATATCTTGTGGCGTTTGTGTCGGAGGCCGCGGGATAACGCTTGACGCTTCGGGCGAGTCTGCGACAAGCGTCTCCATGCGAACAGACTGGCGCTTGATCGGACTTCTCTTTCTTACGGGGCTGTTTGCCGCCGCGCAGTTCGCAAAAATTTCTTTGACATTGGTTGATTTGGGACGCATCTACCCGGGCGCGGCTTTGCCGTTTGCGGTGTCGGCGCTTTCCGTTGCGGGCATCGTTTTCGGTGTCGCCGCGGGCATGATCGTTGCACAATTTGGGGCGCGTCGCGTTTTGTTGGTCGCACTTGCAGGTGCATCGGTGATTTCGCTCTCTCAATCAGTTTTACCGTCTTTTCAAATATTTATGGGTTTGCGAATTGTCGAAGGGTTCAGCCATCTGGCCATTGTCGTCGCAGCTCCGACGTTGATGGCAGCGGTTTCGACGCCTCGTGATGTATCCGTGGCCATGGGGCTTTGGGGGACGTTCTTTGGCGTAGGCTTTGCAGGCGCCGCGGCCGTGATCCCGCTTTTAGCGGGCCCATCACAGTCATATATCGTACACGGAGCGTTCGGGCTGGTATTGATGGGTGCCCTTTGGCCGTTGTCACCGCGCGGTCTGGCGCGGGGCGTTTGGGAGGGAAACGTTCTGGCGCGCCACGTCGCGATATACGGATCGCCAAGGATGGTTGCGCCCGCGCTTGGGTTCTTATGGCACACAATTATGTTCCTAGGATTGCTCACATTTTTACCTAAAGTTTTGGGGGCATGGACGGGGCCGGTCCTACCTTTGGTCGCGTTGATTGGCACCTTTGGAGCAGGATGGCTGGCACGTTGGTATGCACCGAAGTCGATCCTTCTGATGGGGTTTTCGCTGACATCTGTCGGGTTCTTAATGGTATTGATCGCCCCCGAACCTGCGCGGATTTGGATCGTCATGGCGCTTTTCGTGATCGTTGGTCTTGTTCCCGGGGCGTCGTTTGCCAACGTTCCGGCGCTGAATAAGGACCTGGCGGATCAGGCGCGCGCAAACGGCGCGATTGCCCAACTTGGCAACATCGGAACGGCCGCCTCTACGCCTCTTTTTGCCGCCGTATTGATGTTTGGATTTAATGGACTTGCGGTGGCGGCAATTGTCATTTCGGCCGTTGGATGCGGGTTGGTTTGGCTTATCCACAGAAAGATCGAGAAATCCGCGTGACGGACGGCTGATGTTCTTGTATTGTTCCGTTTACGCCATTGAGATTTGCGGACGGGCCGCTATCTCTCTGATCAATGGCGAGAGGTGACGTGATGGCCGACTTGAAGAACATCGAAGTGCGCGGTGCGCGCGAGCACAATCTGAAAAATATCGATGTGGATATCCCACGCGATAAGCTTGTGGTGATCACAGGGCTATCGGGATCGGGAAAGTCTTCATTGGCTTTCGATACGATCTACGCTGAAGGGCAGCGCCGATATGTCGAAAGCCTTTCGGCTTATGCGCGACAGTTCCTCGATATGATGCAAAAGCCCGACGTTGATCATATCTCAGGGCTTTCTCCGGCCATTTCGATTGAACAGAAGACGACATCGAAGAACCCCCGTTCCACGGTCGGTACCGTCACAGAGATCTATGACTATATGCGCCTTTTATTTGCGCGTGCGGGTACTCCTTTTTCGCCTGCAACCGGTTTGCCGATTGAGGCTCAGCAGGTTCAGGACATGGTCGACCGGGTTATGACGATGGAGGAAGGGACGCGGGCGTTTTTGCTGGCCCCCATCGTACGCGATCGCAAGGGGGAGTATCGCAAAGAATTCTTAGAACTTCGTAAACACGGCTTTCAACGCGTAAAAGTTGACGGACAATTCTACGAACTGGACGAACCACCGACGCTTGATAAGAAGTTCCGCCACGATATTGATGTGGTTGTTGACCGTCTTGTTGTGCGCGAGGGGTTGGAAACACGGCTGGCCGATTCGTTCCGCACAGCACTTGATCTGGCAGATGGTATCGCAATTCTAGAGACGGCCGTCGGCGATGAAGAAGAGCCCGAGCGGTTTACCTTTTCTGAAAACTTTGCCTGCCCGGTCAGTGGCTTCACAATCCCCGAGATCGAACCGCGACTGTTTTCGTTCAATGCGCCATTTGGGGCCTGTCAATCATGTGACGGCCTTGGTGTAGAGCTGTTTTTCGACGAACGGCTGGTGGTCCCTGACCAGAATCTAAAAATCTATGATGGGGCGCTTGCGCCTTGGCGCAAAGGAAAGTCTCCGTATTTTTTGCAGACAATTGAATCAATTGCGAAGCATTTCGAATTCGACAAGAACACCAAATGGAAAGATTTGCCTGAGAAAGTGCAGCAGGTTTTCCTGTATGGCTCGGGCAAGGAGGAGATAAAGTTCCGTTACGACGAAGGCGGGCGGGTGTATCAGGTGTTGCGGCCATTTGAAGGCGTCATTCCGAATATGGAAAGGCGTTACCGAGAGACTGATTCGAATTGGATTCGTGAGGAGTTTGAGCGCTTTCAGAACAATCGCTCGTGCGGAGCCTGCGGTGGCTTTCGACTGCGCCCCGAGGCTTTGGCGGTCAAGATCGGCGGACTGCATGTGGGTGAGATCGTGCGGATGTCGATCCGCGAGGCGCTCGCCTGGATAGAGGCCGCGCCGGAAATGATGAGCGCGCAGAAAAACGAGATTGCGCGCGCGATTTTGAAGGAGATCAGGGAGCGGCTTGGGTTCCTCAACAACGTCGGCTTGGAGTATCTGACATTGGCGCGAAATGCCGGGACTCTGTCGGGTGGCGAAAGTCAGCGGATACGCCTTGCCAGTCAGATCGGGTCGGGATTAACCGGCGTGCTTTATGTGCTCGACGAGCCCTCGATTGGTCTGCATCAGCGAGACAACGACCGGTTGCTTTTGACACTGAAAAACTTGCGTGACCAAGGCAATACAGTGATCGTAGTTGAGCATGATGAGGAAGCGATCCGCGAGGCGGATTACGTTTTTGATATCGGTCCGGGCGCCGGGGTGCATGGCGGTGAGGTGGTTGCGCACGGCACGCCCGCGAAGATCATCGCCAATAAGAAGAGTGTGACTGGAGACTACTTGTCAGGACGGCGGAAAATTCCAGTGCCAAATGAGCGGCGCAAAGGAAACAATAAAACGCTGAAAGTAGTGAAGGCGACCGGCAACAATCTTAAGGACATTACCGCGGAATTCCCGCTTGGAAAGTTCGTTTGTGTGACAGGGGTTTCGGGAGGCGGAAAGTCAACTTTGACGATTGAGACTTTGTTCAAGACGGCGTCGATGCGGCTGAATGGCGCGCGACAGACGCCGGCACCTTGCGAGACGATTAAGGGCTTGGAACATCTCGATAAAGTCATCGATATTGACCAGCGCCCCATTGGGCGCACACCGCGCTCGAACCCCGCGACATATACTGGTGCGTTCACACCAATTCGCGACTGGTTTGCTGGACTGCCGGAATCGAAGACGCGTGGATACAAGCCTGGGCGGTTCTCGTTCAACGTGAAGGGCGGACGCTGTGAGGCCTGTCAGGGCGACGGGGTGATCAAGATCGAGATGCACTTCTTGCCGGATGTGTATGTAACCTGTGAAACCTGCAAGGGCGCGAGGTACAATCGCGAGACCTTGGAAATCCGGTTTAAGGGCAAGTCGATTGCCGATGTTTTAGACATGACGGTTGAAGACGCGCAAACCTTTTTCAGGGCGGTGCCCTCGATTCGAGAGAAAATGGACGCGCTGATGCGAGTTGGGCTTGGGTATATCAAGGTTGGACAGCAGGCAACGACCCTGTCGGGTGGTGAAGCGCAGAGGGTGAAGCTATCAAAGGAGCTGTCGAAGCGCTCGACCGGCCGAACGCTTTATATTTTGGATGAGCCGACGACGGGTCTGCATTTTGAAGACGTGCGTAAGCTCTTGGAAGTGCTTCATGAATTGGTGGATCAGGGAAATTCCGTCGTGGTAATTGAGCACAATCTGGATGTGATCAAGACGGCGGATTGGATCATTGATATTGGGCCGGAAGGCGGCGATGGCGGCGGTGAGATTGTCGCTGTTGGCACGCCTGAGACGGTAGCATTGGAAGCGCGATCGCATACCGGGCACTATCTGGCGGGGATGTTGGGTGTCGCGCGCGTGGCTGCGGAGTGATGGCGCGACGCATTGCGGCGTGTTTGGAAGTTCTCGCAGATTGACGGGAGGAAATTGACTAATGGGCTGGATTGCTTAGCCTAGAATTAGGTCCGCGATGCGGATGAGATCTATTACTTCTTTTGTATGGCGGTCGACTTTTATTAGACTTCCGCCAATCTGGACGTAGTCGGACGACGAACTGCGGGGCAGGCGATAGCGATCATCGCCACGGCGCAATACGGTTCCGTTATTCGTGTCGACGACAACGTATTCGCGGCCTTCGAAGATGACGCGGTCTCCTTCGCGCAGCACGATGTAGTCTGCGTCCTCAATCCGGTCGCCGATGTCGTAGCCGCGATCTTCGGCTGTGACGCCTTTTTTGGCGAGACCAGGTGGCACACAGGCGGGTGCTTTCTTTGCGAGGCCGGGTGGGCAGTTCTTCGCGCCTTTTCCGGCGGCAATCAGATCAGTTGGTGCTGCGAGAAGGGCCAGTGCGGTCAGGGCAAGGATGGCGATGTGCTTCATTGTGCGTCTCCGGGATTTCCAAATAGTTATCAAGTGGTTTGGGCGGAAATATGGCAGAGGGTCAGGCGTCGAGTTCGAGCCAAACCGGTACGTGATCTGATGGTTTTTCACGGCCCCGGACGGCGTTTTCAATCCAGCATTCCTTAAGCAGATCAGCGGCTTGTGGCGTCAGGAGGTGGTGGTCGATGCGAATGCCATCGTTGCGGTTCCACGCGCCTGCCTGATAGTCCCAAAAGGAGTAGTGACCTGGGCCTTGGGTGCGCGTACGAAAGGCCTCAGTGAAGCCGAGATTGAGGATTTCACGGTAGGCCGCGCGGGTTTCGGGGCGGGCCAGGGCGTCGGTTTGCCAGACTTGCGGGTTGGCGGCGTCTTCATCTTGCGGAATGACGTTGTAGTCGCCACACATAACGCCAGGTTCTTCTGTGTTTAGAAGGGCTTGCGCGCGGGTCTTCAGGCGCTTCATCCAGGCGAGTTTGTAGTCATATTTCGGGCCAGGGTTTGGATTGCCGTTGGGTAGGTAGAGACCACAGACGCGGACTGGTTTCTTGTCGCCAACGACAGTTGCTTCGATCCAGCGGGCTTGTTCGTCTGTGTCGTCGCCAGGAAGACCCCTTTGGACGTCTTCTAGGGGCAAGCGAGATAGAATTGCCACGCCATTGAATGATTTTTGCCCATGTGTTTCGATAGTATAGCCCATGTCTTCGAAATATTCGCGAGGGAAGTTCTCGTCGATGGATTTAATTTCCTGCAGGAAAACGACGTCTGGTTTCTGGTCGTTCAACCAGTCCGTCAAAGCGCTGATGCGGGCCTTGATGCCGTTGATATTGAAGGTCGCTATGCGCATGGAATGTCCCCCGGTTGAGTAGGTTTTGGGCCATGTTCGGGGGGCGTTCAAGGGACTATCGGTAATACTTCGGTACAACGTCGGTGCGGGCGTTCGGGCGGTTTGATGTCTCTTAAGACATTCTGGACCTCCGGTGGAGGCATTTTTTAAAGGGTGAAGCTTTGAGGGAGTGGCGCGCCGGGCTCTGAGGGAAAACAAAGATGTCCGGCGCGCCTGAGGGAAAAGATTCAAGCTTTGGTTTCGCAAGGGCGGTGGTTCAGGCCGTTGATCCCAATTGAGAAACAATATGCATTATTACTGGCCATTAATCACGGCAAGAATGGGGCAGGTTTGAGGTGATTTCAGGTGCAGGCCCCGCCGACAGGTGAAGAACGGGCGGGCGGGGCTTGGCTGGAGTTCGAAAAGTTAAGGTTTATACCGTGGGCCAGGCTTCAGCGTCGGCGGTCGCATCCGCCGGAAATGCCTCGATCCTGAGGCCGGGGATGAACATGCCTTCGATGTCGGCGGCTTTTCTGAGCCAAGCCTGATCGGCCACAAGGGCGACTTTGCCAATTTCAGAAATGCTTGCGAAGAGACGTGGCAGGTAGCCAAGCTCTACGGCGATGGCTTGCAGCGCCGGGAATTCAAATTGCCGATTTTGTAGCGGAAGTCGCTTTTGTCGGCAGCTTCAACAAGGGCGAGGGAGACCATCCTTCATTTCGATCTCGCCGACTTTGCGGCTGATATTGAGGCGAACAAAGCCGCCTGCGTGGTGAGTTATCTTAAACATGGGCCTTTCTTTCTATCAGAAGTCAGGCTCCGGGAGTGGGCTTCACATCGAAAAGCTGACGCCACAGCCACAACTGGACGAGGCATTTGGGTTTTCGATGGTGAAGCGGGCGCCGATCAGTTCTTCGGAGAAATCAATCACAGCATTGGAGAGAAACGGCAGGGACACTTCGTCGACCACGACTTTTTGGCCGACGCCTTCGAGGATGAGGTCCCCGTCGGCGGGCTCGTCTAGGTCGATGTTGTATTGAAAGCCCGAGCAGCCGCCACCTTCGACGGCAATGCGCAAGGCTTTGGGAGCTTTGTCGTTGTTATTAATCTCGGCGAGGCGCTCAAAGGCACGGGGCGTCACGCGGGGCGGAATATTGAGGTCCATAGGTTTGTCTCGGTTTCTTCCTGAGTTCATATGTGAATATAAGGGGTTTAACAGAGGCGAACAAGACGCAGGCAGAATATGCGAGCGCCATATGCATCAAACCCCGAGGACAGTCGGGGTCGACTCTTTGGTGAAGAAGAGAGTACTTTCCGGTCGTGTTTCCAGCGTGACCGGGACCGGATCATCCATGCCAGCGCGTTTCGGCGGCTTAAACACAAGACCCAGGTGTTCATCGAGCACGAGGGGGACTATTTCCGCACGCGCCTTACCCATTCGATCGAAGTGGCGCAAGTGGCGCGCACGATTGCCGGCGCTTTGGGGTTAAACGAAGAGCTTACCGAAGCGGTCGCTTTGGCCCATGATCTGGGCCACACGCCATTTGGGCATACCGGCGAGGATGCTTTGGGCGTGTTGATGGCGCCGTATGGTGGGTTTGATCACAACGCGCAGGCTATTCGGATCGTTACACATCTTGAGCGGCATTACGCGGATTTTGACGGATTGAACCTTACGTGGGAGACGCTTGAGGGGATTGCCAAGCACAATGGGCCGGTTTTGGGCGATGTGCCTTGGGCTTTGGCGGCCTGTCAGGCCGAGGTTGATCTTGAACTGGACACCTATGCGAGTGCCGAGGCGCAGGTGGCGGCAATTTCGGATGATGTTGCGTATAACCATCATGATTTGCACGACGGTTTGCGCGCAGAGTTGTTTTCGACCGATGAGCTTGCAGAGTTACCGATTTTGGCTGGGTGCTTTGAGCGCGTGGATGGTTTGTATCCTAGTTTGAACTATTACCGGCGGCGACACGAGGCTTTGCGGAGGTTTTTCGGAGTTTTGGTCGAAGATGTGATTGCGGTAGCGCGTCAGTCTTTATTGGAAATTGGGCCGAGATCAGCGGATGACATTCGCCGGGCGGGATTTCAGATTATTCGGTTTTCGCCTGAGGTTTTCGCTGACCTGAAGGTGATCCGGCAGTTTCTTTTCGAGCGAATGTACCGCGCGCCGACCGTGGTCGAGATGCGGCGCGAGGTGACCAAGGTTGTGGAAGAGCTGTTTCCGTTCTTCATGGAGAATCCCGACCAGCTTCCAAAGCAGTGGAGGAAGGACGTTGAGCAGGCATCGGGGGAAGTTGAGTTGGCGCGTCTTGTGTCCGACTATATCGCGGGCATGACGGACCGGTTTGCAATACAATGTCATGAGAAGTTCGTTGACAGCGCTTAGCAACGGTTCCTTAAGGTTGCTTGGCTAAGCCGGGTGGCGTTATTTGAGGACGCGCTGACATGTGCAAGCCCGAACAGATTATTCCGGCATGGGTGGAACATCACGGATTTCAAATCCCGCGCCATCTTGCGTGGCGCACCGGGCGGATTGACCGGTTTCGCGAGGTATCTGACGAGCACTTCGCAAACGGCGCCTCAGTTTCGGTTTGTGGATTTTGATGTGGCGGACAGGCAGCACAATCCGGGCGGAGGGTATCGATACGTATGAATTCCTCTTTGACGATCGCTTGCAGGGCCTGACTTTCCTCTATTCGGTGTTTACCCACATGTTTTCGGGCGATGCGGCACGGTATTTGTCAGAGTTCTCGCCTGTGATGCGGCCCGGCGGCTGTGTCCTGGCGTCAATGTTCATCATGGATCGGGGGCTTATTCCGTATTTGCAATCCAATGGCGGCGAAGGGCGTCGTGCGCTGACATTCCCGCATGCGGTGGAAGAGGGGGTATTCCACAATGATGCCAATTTGGTTTCGGGCGCGATAGCATATTCGCTTGATCGGATTGGGGCCATGGTTAGGTCTGCGAGTCTGGTTCCGGAGCGGTTTGTGCGTGGCCGTTGGCGCAAAGACGGCGAGTTCGATGTAAACGTGCATGATCTCGTGATCTTGCGCAAACCTGCGTTTTAGCGCGCGTGGGTCACAGTTTGAGACGCAGGAAAACGAGGTACGGCGCAAATTCTTCGGGATTGGCATTTTCGGTGTAGCGGTCGATGTAGTCGAACCCATGCTTTTCGTAAATCGCAAGCATGGCGCGGTTGCCTTTGATTGTATCGGCATAAAGCCATTTGAGGCCCATGCGACGAGCCTCGGCGATGCGGTCTTCAAAAAGGGCGCGCCCAAGGCCGGTGCCACGAGCCGCGTCGCGCACGAACATGCGCTTCATTTCAGCCGCATCATCCCGAATGCGTTTGAGACTTCCGCAGCCCAGTAGGGTGTTGGAAACATCGTAGGCCAAAAGAAACCGGTGGTGCGGTGGCAAAAGAGTGCCTGGGTCGTTGAGCGTGTCGTCGGCCATATCACCGGCATCAAGCTCTGGGCCGCCAAGAGCCTCAAAACGGGGCAATATATCAGTATAATAGTCGAAAAGCAGTTTGCGAACGGCGGCGCGGTCGTGGATGGTTTCGACAAATTCTAATCTGTGTGTCATGGATGGAAGGTGTAGCCGTCGGATGTCGGTGTCAATCAGCGTGCTGGCGTTGACGCGGGTCCTGACGGTGGTAAACCGCTCGCAACTTCCCAAGGGCATTAACAATGAACATTTTCGCTGAAATTCGCACATCTTTGATCGAAACACTGGATGCTATGGTGGCCGACGGAGAGCTTCCTTCAGGGCTGTCGTGGGGCAATGTGGCGGTGGAGCCTCCGCGCGATGCAGCGCACGGCGATATGGCGACGAACGCGGCGATGGTTTTGGCCAAGGGCGCTGGAAAAACGCCGCGGGTGATCGCCGACAGCTTGGCGAAGCGACTAACGTCTGATCCGCGAATTGCGGTGGTCGAAATTGCCGGGCCGGGGTTCTTGAATCTGCGGCTGCATCCGGATGTCTGGCATGACGTGGTCGCAGAGGCGATTGATTCTGGAACGACTTTTGGGCATTCCGGCATGGGTGCGGGCGTTAAGATTAACGTGGAATATGTGTCGGCGAACCCCACGGGGCCTTTGCATGTGGGTCACACACGGGGCGCGGTGTTTGGGGATGCACTGGCGTCTTTGCTGGCGTTTGCAGGCTATAACGTGACGCGGGAATACTACATAAATGACGGCGGCGCACAGGTGGATGTGCTGGCACGATCGGCATTTGAGCGGTACCGCGAAGCGCATGGGCTTTCGCCTGAAATTGCCGAAGGCTTGTATCCGGGCGATTATCTGGTGCCGGTCGGCGAGGCGTTGAAGGCCAAATTTGGGGATCAGTTTCTAGATAAATCGGAGGATGTCTGGCTGGCGCCAGTTCGGGAATTTGCCACTGAGGCGATGATGGAATTGATCCGAGCAGATTTGGCGTCGCTTGGTGTTAAGATGGATCACTTCTTTAGCGAAAAGTCGCTTTATGGCTCGGGGATGATTGAAAAGGCGATTGCTGATCTGGATGGTAAGGGGCTGATCTACAAAGGTACTTTGGAGCCGCCCAAGGGCAAAATGCCTGAGGACTGGGAGCCACGCGAGCAGACGTTGTTCCGTTCAACGGCGCATGGCGATGACGTTGACCGCCCGATTATGAAGTCGGACGGTGCCTGGACCTATTTTGCACCAGACATTGCATATCACTGGGACAAGATTGATCGTGGCTTTGACGAGTTGATCGACGTCTTTGGCGCCGATCACGGTGGCTATGTGAAGCGGATGAATGCGGCTGTATCCGCGCTTTCGGATGGTCGCGTGCCGTTGGATGTGAAGCTGACGCAGCTTGTTAAGCTTTATAAAGACGGCGAGCCGTTCAAGATGTCTAAACGCGCCGGAACGTTCGTGACATTGCGCGATGTGGTCGAGCAGGTCGGGCCGGATGTGGCGCGGTTTGTGATGCTCACTCGGAAGAATGACGCGCCGCTTGATTTTGATTTCGCCAAGGCCATAGAGCAGTCAAAAGACAACCCGGTTTTCTATGTGCAATACGCGCATGCGCGGATCCGGTCTGTAATGCGCAAGGCGGAAGAAATGGGGCTTGAGTTTTCTGACAACACCAAGTTGGAAGACGAGGCCGAATTTCGGGTGGCGCAGAAAATTGCAGAGTGGCCGCGACTGGTCGAGATCGCCGCGCGCAATCACGAGCCGCATCGGGTGGCCTTTTACCTCTATGAACTCTCGCAGGAATTCCACGCTTTGTGGAACCGCGGCAATGACAAGCCTCAGCTACGGTTCCTTCATGAAGGCGATAGTGCTGCGACAGCGGCGAAAATCGCCCTACCTCGCGCCGTAGCCGTTGTTATTTCAACAGGATTGGGTATTCTGGGTGTGACTCCGGTCGAAGAGATGCGCTGACAAACGCGTTTCGGATCAGAAAAAAAGCGTGTGTCGCCTTCCAGCCAATGGCAAGAGGCACATCATCTGAACCGAAAACGTTAATAACAAAGCGTGCCGTGGCCAGAGTCGAGAGCAGTTCAAGCACGTCGGACCAACCGGCGGCTATAGTGAGGCAAAGATAATGGCGGCTATCAATTTCAATGATATGGGCGACCGTGATGACGGTTCGCTGGCGACGGCAATAAATTGGGCGGGTGCATTCCTGTCGGTTTTGTTGATTGCAGGTCTTGCGACCTGGGGCTGGAAGCTTTGGCAACGCGATGTCACTGGCATTCCGGTCGTGCGTGCTTTGGAGGGTCCGATGCGGATCACTCCGGCGGATCCCGGTGGTTTGGCGAACAACTATCAGGGGCTTGCGGTGAACCGCATTGCAGAAGAGCGCGCGACTGAACTGACGGATCGGGTCGTTTTGGCTCCGGCACCGGCGACGCTTAACGAAGATGAAGATTTGGCGATGGTCGATCTGGCGCCGATGGTGGAACTTGAGGCTTTATCTGTGATGGAAGACGCGCCTGCCTCAGAATTGAGCGAGACGGTTTCGAACGGAAATGGTGTTGCAATTGTTGCGCTTGAAAACACGCCGTCTGCAACGGATATGGCTGTGGCCGCTGCTTTGGCGGACGTCGGGGCATTGGTTGCAGCGCAGCCTGTAAGCCTTGTTTTAGCGGAGCCGGGTGTGCCGGCAGCGACGCCGCGACCTTTGGTGCGTCCAGAAGGACGACGGGTGGCGTCCCTTCCGGTTACCAACGATGGGACAGAGGCAATTGACCCAGGTTCGATCCCGCTGGGCACGCGGTTGGTGCAGCTTGGTGCCTATGGTAGCGAAGACGTGGCACGCGCCGAGTGGGCCAATGCGATTGCGAATTTCGGCGACTATATGGTTGGCAAGGAGCGCATCGTGCAGCAGGCGGAAACGGGGGGCCGGATATTCTGGCGGCTTCGCGCACTTGGGTTTGCGGACCTGTCTGAAGCGCGCCGGTTCTGTGCTGTGTTGGTTTCTGACGGGGCGAATTGTATCCCCGTCGTGCAGGAATAACGTGCGCCGGGGCGCGTTTACTTTCGCGCCCCTTGGGCCTGTTCTGACCCCCGATGAGGCAGCTCTTTTTCGCGAGGGTGACCCTTGGGGGTTCATCATTTTTCAACGCAACTGTGAGAACCCGGAGCAACTTCGTCGTCTCACGGGCGATATGCGCATGGCTGTTGGCTGGCACGCGCCGGTTCTTATTGATCAGGAGGGCGGGCGTGTTCAGAGGATGCGTGCGCCACACTGGAGCGAGTGGATGCCTCCTCTGGATCAAGTTGAGGCGTTTGAGGATCGGGGTAAGGCCGCGCGCGCAATGTATCTGCGTGGTGTCTTGATTGGCGTCGAATTGGTCGCGCATGGGGTCGATGTGAATTGTGCGCCCTCGTGCGATATTGCCTATGCGGACACCCATCCGTTTTTACGCAACCGCTGTTACGGGACAGACGCCGAGACGGTAACTTCGATGGCGCGGGCTTGCGGCGAAGGGCACATGGATGCGGGGTGTCTGACGGTTTTGAAGCATGCGCCGGGGCATGGGCGCGCAGTCGTCGACAGCCACAAGAATTTGCCTAGGATTGATGTGGATTTGGCCGAGCTTGAGGAGACGGATTTCGCGCCGTTTCGCGCATTGGCGGATTTCGGGATGGCGATGACGGCGCATATTGTCGTGCCCCAGATCGACCCGAACGTGCCGGTTACGCAGTCGCCGGCCGGGGTTGCGTATTTGCGCGACCGACTTGGGCTTACCGGGCTTTTGATGAGCGATGATATCTCGATGAACGCCTTGGCGGGCGATGTCGTAACCAGAGGCGAGGCGGCGTTGGCGGCCGGGTGTGATCTGGTGCTGCATTGCAATGGGGATGCGCGTGAGATGGGATCGATTGCGCAGAGCTTAGGCAAGATGAGCCCAGAGGCGGCAAAACGCGCAGATGTAGCGTTAGCGGCGCGCCGAACCACAAGGGATATTGACATTGTCGCCCTTGAGGCTGAGTTTGATGCCCTGATCCAAGGAGCTTGAAATGCCGGATGGCGACGCCGATTTTGATGATGTAGAAGCCCGCCTTGCTGCGGAAGCCCTGATCGTTGACGTCGACGGGTATGAGGGGCCTTTGGACCTTTTGTTGACGCTAAGTCGGACACAAAAAGTCGACCTTCGAAAAATTTCTGTGCTGGCGCTGGCTGAGCAATATCTGGCGTTCATTTATCAAGCCAAGTCGCTTCGGATTGAATTGGCGGCGGATTATCTGGTGATGGCGGCTTGGTTAGCGTTTCTGAAGTCACGGTTGTTGTTGCCACCTGATCCGACTGACGAGGGGCCTTCGGGCGAGGAATTAGCGGCGCATCTGGCGTTCCAATTGGAGCGATTGTCTGCAATGCGCGAGGCGGCTGCAAAGCTAATGGCGCGCGACCAGAAGGGTCGTGATTTCTTTGTGCGCGGCGTGCCCGAGGATGTGATGCGGGTGCGCAAAGTGCGCTATACCGCGACGCTTTTGGATCTGATGCAAGGCTATGCGCGGATCCGGACGAAGGATGAATTCCGCCCCTATTCGATGGACCGTAAGCATGTGATGACGCTTGAACAGGCGTTAGAGCGGATGCGCGGACTTATCGGGTTTGCGGGCGAATGGACGGATTTGCTTTCGTGGTTGCCGGAGGGCTGGGAAACCGACCCAGCGCGGCGAAGATCCGCGACCGCTTCGCATTTTGCTGCATCGCTTGAGCTGGCCAAGGCGGGGGCCATTCAGATCCGGCAGTCCGATACGTTTGCACCAATACAGATCAGGGCGATGGCGCGTGGCTGACGAAACCGACCGCGTGACCGCCGAGAGCCTTTTCGAAGCACCGCCGTTGGCCGAGCAAGAACGGATGGTTGAAGCGATTTTGTTCGCGACGGCCGAGCCCGTCACTATTTCCGAACTGAACGCGCGGATGCCGCACGGCGCGGATGGGGGGCAAGCCATTGAAATGCTGTCGAAACGCTACGAAGGGCGTGGGGTTTCAGTGGTAAAGATCGGCGAGGCATTTGCGATGCGCACTGCACCTGACCTTGGGTTTTTGATGCGCAAAGAATCGGTTGAGACGCGAAAACTTAGCCGTGCGGCGATCGAAACTTTGGCGATTATTTCTTATCATCAGCCTGTGACACGGGCCGAGATTGAAGAGATCAGGGGCGTGTCAGTGTCTCGTGGGACAGTGGATCAGCTTTTGGAATTGGAGTGGATTCGTTTTGGACGGCGGCGGATGACACCGGGGCGTCCTGTGACCTATGTGGTGACGCAGGGTTTTCTGGATCATTTCGGATTGGAAAGCGCGCGCGATCTGCCGGGTGTGAAGGAACTAAGGGCTGCAGGGCTCTTGGAGAGCCGACCGCCTCCGGGCGAGCCATTGGAGGGCGAAGACGAAGAGCATGATGAAAATCAGGCTGAGATGTTTGAGGACGAGGACTGAACGCCATTAATTTCGAACGGGTTTTGCGGGTGGTGATGCGGCGGGTCTTGCTTAAGGGAGCGAGCAAGGTAATGCGTTCCAGGGCTGCTAAACCGACGCCGGGGGCTTGAGGAGAGTCGCGCGTTGTATCGGGTGATCTTTTGAATCCGCGCGTGTGGTTTTCAAATCTTTGTAAAAAGGTGACGCGTCATGGCGTGCGGAAGTGCTTCGAAAGTTTGAGGCCCTGTCCCTGATAATTTGATTTGATCTCGCGACCGTAGAGGGTTTGCGGGATTTCCGTCATCTTTTCGTAGACGAGGCGCCCGACGATCTGGCCGTGTTCGAGGACAAATGGGGCTTCATGGCAGCGGACCTCAAGCACGCCGCGCGAGCCTTCGCCGCCTGCTTCGGCCCAGCCAAATCCGGGGTCGAAAAAGCCTGCATAATGGACGCGAAATTCGCCAACCATCGCGATGTAGGGGGCCATTTCGGCAGCGTGGTCAGGGGGGATGACGATCGCTTCGCGGCTGACGAGAATGTAGAAGGCGCCGGGGTCAAGGATGATCCAGCCGGTGTCTGTGCGCACCTCTTCCCAGTAGTCCGCAGGGGCGTAGTGAGCGAGTTTTGATAGGTCTATGACGCCTGCGTGGGGTTTGGCGCGGTAGCCGACGAGGGTTCCTGTTTCGGGTTTGAGGTCGACCGAGAAACCCAACCCCCCAGAGATCACTGCGTCACCGGAGACGATGGGTGATTTTGCATGAAGGGCTCGTAAGTCGTTGTCATTTAATACGGTTTGCCCACGGCGGAAGATGATTTGGTTCAGCATCTGGCCGGTTTTCGCGATTACCGAGAAACTTTGCGGGCATACTTCGACATAGAGCGCGCCGTCGTAGCCATCTGGGATGCGGTCAAACTCATGACCGAAATCGGTGATGATACGGGTCAGAAGATCGAGACGGCCAATGGAAGATTTGGCACTTGCCGCACCGGTTGTGCCCTTCGGCAGACTGAGGCGTTCGAGGAGGGGGACGACGTAGACGCAGCCTTTTTCCAGTACGGCTCCGGCGGCGAGGTCAATTTCGTGCATGGTAAAATCGGTAAGGCGGTCGGCAACGGTGCGGTCTTTTCCGGTAAGGAAGGACGCACGAACGCGATAGGCGCGATGTCCGAGGCGCAAATCAAGCGAGGCGGGCTGAACTTGTCCGTCTTTGAAGGGGAGCGACGCGGCGATGGTACCGCTGTCGATCATCGCTCTGATTTCGCTGTCGGTGAGAACACCCTGTTTCATCGTGCCTCGGGTCTTTAAAACGCCCGCCTCAGATGGCGGGCGATTGAAATTTGGTCGGGCTAGCAGGACTCGAACCTGCGACCTTCCGTCCCCCAGACGGACGCGCTACCAGGCTGCGCCATAGCCCGACGGTTGAGGTTCTGACCGAAAAGCGCGATGGCTGCAAGGGTCGATCTGTCTGGATTTGGCACCCTCCGGCTGCATGGATCAGCTTTGGGCGTTGCGAAGTGCTATCAGGCGATCTCGGGCGGCTTTGAGCGTGGAATGGTGTGCAGCGAGGTGCGCTGTTGGCATGACCGCGAGGCGGGCCGCGATGCCGGGGGCGTCAGAGAAAGCGGGATCGTCGTCGCCCGGATCGGTTTCAGGCACGTTGGGCGTCGCCGGGATTTGCGGCGGTGAGGGGGCAGGTGGTTCGATGGCTGTGGGCTGTGTCGGAGCGGCTTCCGGCGCGGGCCTGCTGCGCGACGGCACGAAGGTTGGCATGAGAATTTCTTCGTCGGCGTCTTGTTTTTGTGCGCCTGATAATATGTCGAGTTGTTCGACGTCCTCTTCATCATCCGCGGGCTCTGATTCCGCCTCGGTTTCCGGTTCTTCTTTGTAGGTTTGACGCACTGACAGGGCCGGACTTGTAGGCGTCGCGGCGTGTTCGACAACGGTGTCGTCTGACGTATCCTGAAGGTCTGTATCCAGCGATTGTGAGAATGAAGAGACATGCTTAACGCCATGTTCACGCAGCAGTTTCTGGACGCCACGGATCGTCATGCCCTGATCGTGCAGCAGCGCTTTCACGCCGCCGATCAGGCGCATGTCCGAGGGTCGATAGTACCGTCGTCCGCCTGCGCGCTTCACCGGTTTGATTTGCGCAAACCGGCTTTCCCAAAATCGCAGAACATGGGTCGGGATATCGAGCCACTCGGCCACTTCCGAGATTGTGCGGAAGGCGTCGGGCGATTTTTCCATGAAGTGGGGTTAGCTCTTGTTGCCGGCCGCGACACGATCCTTCATCAGGTGCGACGGACGGAATGTCAGAACGCGACGCGGATGGATCGGGACTTCTTGGCCAGTTTTTGGATTACGACCGACGCGAGCCGCTTTGTCGCGGACCGAGAACGTGCCGAAGGATGAAATCTTCACCTGGTCACCGGATGCCAGTGCATCGGACATGTGCGCGAGAACGCCTTCTACAAGCTGAGCAGATTCGTTGCGGCTGAGACCGACCTCGCGAAACACTGCTTCGCTGAGATCCATGCGTGTCAAAGTCTTTTCGCTCATCCTATCCCCCGTGAGATTTGTTCACGAGGAGAATGGGCGCGATGAATTTCCGAGTCAATATCAAGGCCTTGAGAAAAAGGCTTAAAGGACAATTACCAGCGGAGAACCACCGCTCCCCATGCCAATCCGCCACCAATTGCTTCGGTCACGATGAGGTTGCCGGGTTTGATCTGGCCGCGCTCGACGCCAACGGACAGGGCCAAGGGAATCGATGCAGCCGACGTATTGCCGTGATCTTGCACGGTGAGCACGACGCGATCGAGACCAACACCCATCTTCTGTGCAGTTGATTTGATGATCCGTAAATTGGCCTGGTGCGGGACGATCCAATCGATGTCGTCGCTGCCAAGATTTACTTTGGCCAAAGCAGTGTGTGCGGTTGAGGCGAGTTTCTCGACCGCGTGGCGGAATACCTCTTTTCCCTGCATTTTCAAGTGGCCAGTGGACTGGGTTGAAACCCCGCCGTCGACGTAGAGGATGTCTTTGTGGCGGCCGTCTGAGTTCAGGTCGGTGGCGAGAATGCCGCGGTCGGCATTGGTGCCGTCGCCTTCGACGGCCTCAAGAATGAGCGCGCCGGCGCCGTCGCCGAAAAGCACGCTGGTGGTGCGATCGGACCAGTCCATGATGCGACTGAAGGTTTCTGCGCCAATGACGATGACACGATTTACCTGGCCTGAGACGATCAGGGCATTGGCGGTGGCAAGCGCGAAAACGAAGCCCGCGCAAACGGCCTGAACGTCAAAGGCGAAGCCAGTTGTCATGCCAAGTTTGGCCTGAACCATGGTTGCCGCAGATGGGAATGTCAGGTCAGCGGTAGAAGTGGCCACGATGATTGCGTCGATGTCGGAGGCTTTGATGCCTGCCATGTCGAGAGCGTTTTGGGCCGCTTTTGTTGCCATGTCGGACGTGGTTTCGTCGTTGGCAGCGAAGTGGCGACGCTCGATGCCTGAGCGCGAGCGGATCCACTCGTCAGAAGTGTCGATTGTCGCTTCAAATTCGCTGTTTGGCACAACCCTCTTGGGGAGATAGTGCCCGACGCCTTGGACCTGAGCGCGTATTGTCATGCGTTTTGCTCGTTTTTTTCTGGCATCCCGTCGTCATCGTGACTCGGCTGTCCTGTGGATGCAACCCGCGCTGCAAGGCGGTCTGTAAAGCCGCTTTCGGCAAGGCGGAAGGCAAGTTTGATCGCAGAAGAGACCCCGGTCGCATCGGCCGAGCCGTGGGATTTGACCACGGTGCCGTTTAGGCCAAGGAACACGCCGCCGTTGACGCGACGCGGGTCGATGCGTTTTGTCAGGCGTTTCAGGGACCCAAGCGCGAGGAGGGCTGCAAATTTGCTGAGCAGGGTGGCGTTAAAGGCCTCGCGCAATAACTCGCGGATGAGACTTGCGGTGCCTTCGCCGGTTTTGAGGGCCACGTTACCTGTGAAGCCGTCCGTGACGATGACGTCCACGCGGTTTGACGGGATGTCGCCGCCTTCGACGAAGCCAACGAATTCAAGTTCTGCGGCGGGGGCCATTTCCGCAATCAGGTCGTGGGCAGATTTGATCTCGGCGCGGCCTTTGTGTTCTTCGGTGCCGACGTTCAAGAGGCCGATGCGGGGACGGTCGATGCCCAGACCGTTGCGCGCGTAAGAGCCACCCATAAGGGCATATTGCAAAAGGTCTCTTTCGTCTGCGCGGATGTCAGCGCCTACATCGAGCATGATGTTAAAGCCGCCTGTGTTGCGCGACGGCCAAAGGCAGGCGATGGCGGGTCGGTCTACGCCCGGAATTTTACGCAGGCGTAGCATTGAGACGGCCATGAGCGCGCCAGTGTTGCCGCAAGATACGACGGCCTGCGCCTCGCCGTTTTTCACGGCGTCAACCGCGGACCACATAGAGGTGTTCTTGCCGTTGCGCATCACATGGGCCGGTTTGGCGTCCATAGTGACGACCTCTGCGGTGTCGCGGATTTCACAGCGGTCGGTGAGACCGGCTTTTTCGACCAGAGGGGCGATCTCGGCCGCGCGTCCATGCACGATAAACCCGATGTCAGGGTTTTTCTCGGCGCTTTTGGCAATGCCAGAAACGACGGCGGGCGGCCCTTGGTCTCCGCCCATCGCATCTACAGAGATGACTGTGCGCCTACGCGCCCCGTGAGTGCTTTGATCGAACGTCGTCGTCATCGCGTGGGGCGCACCCGCACGAGCGGCTTACGCCGCGTCGTCGTCGAGGTCGAGTTCGTCGGCCTGAGCAACAACTTCGCGTTCAGCGTAATGGCCACAAGCGCCACACACGTGGTGGGGACGCTTCAGCTCTCCGCAGTTTGCACACTCGGCCGGGTTACCGGGGACGAGAGAATCGTGTGCACGGCGCATGTTGCGGCGAGACTTGGTGATCTTACTCTTAGGGACAGCCATGTCACATCCTAAAGTTATTTGGGGCCACGCGCCCCCGGTGTTTCAGCGGTTGAAGCGGTCATACGCAACTGCGCGTCCGGTGTCCAACCCAATCATTTGAGCGAGGCCGAGAACATACTGCGATTCCGTTGAAACGCAAGGGTCATTTCACGCGTCATCGGCGCCATTGTTTTTGAGCTTCTCCTGCAACGATTTCAGGGCGGCGAAGGGTTTGACATCGTCGTCGGTCATTGGGGTCTGGCCGGGCTCTGTTACGACGATTTCAACGGCGTCGGCATCTTTCACACGGGGCCATGCGGGCATGGCGAGCGCTACGCATTCTTCCATGACCAAAGCGAGATCGAGATATTGGGGCAGAGGCTCGACTGTGTCGTCCACAAGCATTTCGGCTTCTGCTTCGTCCGTGTGCTCGGTCAAATCGGCGAGGTAGCGGCGGACAATTTCTTCGTCGATGCGGGTGGTGATAGGATCAAGGGTCACGACGCAAGACTGCACAACAGTTGCGCCAAGGAGTGCGTGAAGCTCCCAGTCGGCTTTACCGGTTGGGATGAGGTAGCCCTTGAACGTCAGCTTTTTGACGCCAGAGATGCCGAGGCGGTTGGCGATCCCTTTTCGCTCGGTGGCGTTGGGCACGAGGTCAAAATCGGTTTTTCGCTTCAGGTCGCTGAGGCGCGGGTGGTTGGTCTCCATCGGGTCACTCCTTGATCCGGTGCCGTTCTCTGGGTATGCCGACTAGGCGGCTGTAGGCCGGTTGACAAGAGGTGGGGCGCGGTGAGGCTTTTTTTAAGGATACTGTCTCGGGGTGTGGTTGCGGGCGCTTTGATTGTGCTTGCGGCGGCGTGTGCGCGACTTGACGACCGGCATGGCTATGTTCCGGAGCCGTCAACTTTGAGCGGCGTGGTTGTCGGGCGTGACACCAAGGAGACCATTGGGTCGACGCTTGGCCAGCCGGGAACGCGCGGTATCGTCGACGATCTTGGTTGGTACTATGTGCGTTCCGACTATGAGAGGTTCTTATGGCGGGCGCCGGTCGAGGTGGATCGTCAGGTGGTTGCCATTACGTTTGATGACGCAGGTGTGGTCCAGAATATCGAGCGCTTTGGCTTGGAGGAGGGACAGGTCGTTGCCCTGTCCCGGCGTGTTACGGACGCCAATACGCAAGGCATCAGCTTGCTAAGGCAGCTGTTTGGGAACTTGGGAGCCTTTGATGCCTCGACGTTCTTTGACGAGAATTAAGTCTCGTCGTCGTTTGACGGTTCAAAGTCGAGCGACACTCCGTTGATGCAATAGCGCAAGCCCGTTGGGGCCGGGCCGTCTGGGAAGACATGGCCGAGGTGACCTTCGCAGCGATTGCAGTGAACTTCCGTGCGGCGCATGAAGAAGCCGTTGTCGACGCTTTCGGCGACCACTTCGTCGTCTACCGGTTTGTAAAACGATGGCCACCCGGTGCCGCTGTCGAATTTGTGTGACTGATCGAACAAGGGCGCGCCGCAGCCCTTGCACATGAAGGTTCCGGGGGCTTTGGGGAAGGCGTCGTTTGAGAAGGCGCGTTCAGTGCCGTGCTTGCGCAGGACTTTGAATTCCAGATCGTCGAGTTGCCCGCGCCATTCAGCGTCTGTTTTCGTGACTTTCTTCATGTGTATCCCCTTCACGGATTGTGTGGCAGTGTTGTCTGGAACTTTATCTAGGGGCGATAGTCGGTTGAACCAACTGATGGCACAAAAAAGCGCACTTCGCGAGACTGCACAAGCGCGCTACCCGGCCCGGTTTCGCGCTCGGCTGGCAAGTTGTGCGGGCGAAATTGAAGCCGCACAGGCGTTGCGTGCACGGGTCTTTCGAGCGGATCGCGGTGATGCGCCGGATGCAGACCGGTTTGATGATTTGTGTCGCCATATGTTGATCGAGCGCGCCTCGGACGGCGCTTTGGCGGCGACGTTTCGACTTTTTTCGTTGGCCTCAGGCGCGGAAATCGGCCGTAGTTATTCGGCGCAGTATTATGCGCTTGAGGCTTTAGAGGGTTACGCAGCGCCGATGGTCGAGCTGGGGCGGTTTTGCGTGGTTCCAGAATTGAGCGATCCTGACGTTTTGCGTGTGGCCTGGGGGGCCTTAGCGCGGGTTGTGGACGAGGACAGCGTTGAGATGTTGTTTGGTTGCTCGTCGTTTCAAGGCACTGAGGTTTGCAATTATTCGGATGCCTTTGCGATGTTGCGGGACCGGCATTTGGCGCCGCGTCGGTGGCGGCCGCGTGTGAAAGCGCCGGATGTGTTTCGCTTTGCACGCGCTTTACGAAGCGAGCCCGACCGGACCAAGGCTTTGAAAACAATGCCGCCTTTGCTTCGCTCATATCTGACAATGGGGGGCTGGGTCAGTGATCACGCGGTGGTGGATCGCGATTTAAATACGCTGCATGTGTTCACGGGGCTCGAGATTTCAGCGATCCCGCTGGCGCGCGCCCGCGCTATTCGTGCGGCGGCGGGATAACACAGGGCGTTGACGGCGCTTTGAGGGCCGGGTAGCCCGCCTGCATGGCACGTAACCCTCTTTTACAATTGTCCGAGATTTCCCTGACCTTTGGTGGCGATCCGGTATTCGACAACATGTCTTTGACCGTTCAGCCGGGGGACCGTTTGGCTTTGGTTGGCCGCAACGGCTCGGGCAAATCCACCTTGATGAAGGTCATGGCCGGACTGGCAGAAACGGACCGCGGCACGCGCGTTGTGTCGCCCGGCAATTCGGTTGGCTACATGGCGCAGGAGCCGGAAATGCGCGGCTGTGCGACGCTTGGCGATTATGCGCTTCGCGATATGGATGCGTCTGAACTATGGCGGGTTGAGGCGGTGGCAGAGAAGCTGAAGTTTGACCCGGATACGGCTGTTGATGCGGCATCCGGCGGCGAGCGGCGGCGGGCGGCTTTGGCGAAATTGATCGCCGAAGCGCCGGATTTGATGTGTTTGGACGAGCCGACGAACCACCTCGATATCGAGGCGATCTCTTGGCTGGAGACGCATTTGTCCAGCACCAAGTCGGCGTTTATTGTGATCTCGCACGACCGGGCATTTTTACGCGCTTTGACGCGGGCCACGTTGTGGATTGATCGCGGTGAAGTGCGGCGTCAGGAACAAGGCTTTGCAGCCTTTGAGGCGTGGCGCGACAAGACCTGGGAAGAAGAAGATATCGCGCGCCATAAGCTGAACCGGAAGATCAAGTCCGAGGCGCGTTGGGCGGTTGAAGGCATTTCAGCGCGGCGTAAACGCAACCAAGGACGCGTGCGTGCGTTGCAGGAACTGCGTGCCGACCGGTCGTCTCAGATTATGCGGCAAGGCACGGCGGCGATGGAGCTTGAGGCGGGTCCGAAGTCGGGCAAACGTGTTATCGAGGCCAAGGGCATATCGCTTGAGCTTGGCGGCAAGCGGATCGTTGAGGATTTTTCGCTGCGGGTGGCGCGTGGGGATCGGATTGCGTTTGTGGGGCCGAACGGGGTCGGCAAGACCTCGTTAATTGAGGTTTTGACCGGACAGAAGGCGCCCGATGAGGGCACGGTTATTTTGGGGACCGGTATCGAGATGGCAGTGTTTGATCAGCGGCGCGAGGCGCTTGATCCCGATGCGACGCTTTGGGAGAACCTTATTGGGGACCGTGAGATGCGTGTTTCGGGGCGCGCCGATCAGGTCATGGTGCGCGGTACGCCAAAGCATGTGGTCGGATATCTGAAGGAATTTTTGTTCGATGAGGCGCAGGCGCGCGCACCGGTGCGGTCCTTGTCGGGTGGTGAGAAGGCGCGGCTGTTGCTTGCGCGGATAATGGCAAAGCCGTCGAATGTATTGGTGTTGGACGAGCCGACGAACGACCTTGATATTGAAACGCTCGATTTGTTGCAGGAAATTCTTGGCGATTATGACGGGACTGTTCTTTTGGTGAGCCACGATCGGGATTTTCTGGACCGTGTCGCAACAACGACTGTTGCGATGGAGGGTGCAGGACGCGTTGTGGTGCATGCGGGCGGCTGGTCAGACTATGCGCCGAAACGCGCATTGATCGAGGCTTCGGTTGCCGCTGGTGCCGTAAGGGCGGGCAAAACTGGTGCTAAAGTGAAGCCTGCATCTGCCGGATTGAGCTTTACGCAAAAGCATCGATTGGAAGAATTGCCGGGCGAAATAGAGCGCCTTCAGGCAGAGATTGCAAAGCTTGAGGGTCTACTGTCGGACGCAGAATTGTTCACGCAGGACCCGGTGAAGTTTGCCAAAGCAAGCGACGCATTGATCGAGCGGCACGCCAAGTTGGGCGAGGCGGAAGACGAATGGATGATGCTTGAAGAAAAGGCGGGCGGATAGTTAGTCCGGGCTTTTTCCGCTTTTGGCTGGCGGGTCAGGTCAGGGCATAGGCCCCAAGACACATGCCAAGTGCGACGGTAAACAGAAATATGGACTGGATCATCGGATACTCCGAAATACTGTTAAAACAATAAGCAACTTGAATTAAATGCTTGTTGAAAGTGGCCAAAGCAAGGAATGCGGCGCAAAGATTGCTGGACGGTGCGTTTCCGATTTGGATACTTAGGGAGGTAATTTTATGGGGTACTATTATACCTAATTTATAGAGCGCTGTTTTTGTTGAATTTTATTGATTTTATGGGTGTTGACTGTGCGCAGGAAACCGTTAGAAACCGCTCATCCAATTCAACCCCTGAAGGGTAGACACGATGAAGACATTTTCCGCAACACCGGCGGAGATCGATAAAAAGTGGATCCTGATCGACGCTGAAGGCGTTGTTCTGGGTCGTTTGGCGTCCATCATTGCCGTGCGCTTGCGTGGCAAGCACAAAGCATCCTTCACGCCGTCCATGGACATGGGCGACAACGTGATTGTTATCAACGCTGACAAAGTTCAGATGACTGGTAACAAGCGTGATGAAAAATACTACTGGCACACTGGCTTTGTCGGTGGGATCAAAGAACGCACCAAGGGCGATATCCTTGAGGGTAAGCACCCTGAGCGTATTTTGATGAAAGCTGTGCAGCGTAT
>CAJQNG010000167.1 GCA_905479635.1 uncultured Boseongicola sp.
GTCCTCGTCTGTCTGCGACAGGAGCAAGGTATCAAGGGCGTTCAAACGGTCGTCGGCTGGCATCGGATTCTCTCCTATCACATCTTGGCGCATCGTGAACTCGGCTAGATCGCTTTATTTGGACTGCCATTACGCTCGATCGGGTCTGGACCAAGGGCGGCTAATCGGAAGTCGTGATAGTATTTTCAGAGGCTAGGGACAATCAAGTCGCCTTGGTTCCATGGACGATCAATGACTTTTAAGAATTTGTTTCTATTCACTTTTATTGATTTATAGGCGTCTTTGTCGGGAAAAAACACACTCCTGAGGGTTTAGCAAAGGTCCTAACGTCTTTCTCAATAGGTCGTTGCGGCGTCTGGATCGACTTGCATGACGGCGCTTACGCGGGATTCTCTGGACACAGAAAAACGCTTACTCTTCATTGAAAGGCCGCATCGACGCTTTGGATCTTCAGGTTCAGAAAAGTGCCAATGTGGATTTATCACATGAAGGAATGGCACATGAGAGTATGCGGATGTGAGATATCGGCCCAGGAAGTTCGGCTTGCCGTTGTCTACCTAAATGATGACGGCGACGTGGAGTTGCTTCGATTAAAGACCACACGATTAGAGCTCGAGGATGATACATCCGAGGCGGATCTGCGATTATTACTGGCGACTCTTCACGAATTTGCTCGTGAAAACGAGATAGATATCTTTGCAGTCAAAACCCGTGCCAAGAGAGGTAGAATGGCTGGTGGAGCCGTATCCTTCAAAATCGAAACTCTGATCCAGCTCGTGCAAGGATGCCAGACTAGATTTGTCAATCCCGTGGCACTCTCTCACTTTGCTAAGAAAGAGGTCGAAGAATATCCAGAGAAGCTGCCTGTCTATCTGAAGAACGCCTTTCTTTCTGGCGCTTATGCTTTGGCTCAGGGCTGATTTCCAACTTGGGCTGCCCCCACACCATGGTGGTTTATTAGCGGACGTAGGAAGCACCATTGATATCGAGTGTTTGGCCGGTGGCATGCGTTGCCAATCCAGATGCAAAGAAGAAAATCGCATTCGCGATCTCCTCGGCTGAAGCAATTTCACCGTAAGGGAACTCGTTTATCAGCCTTTGCCGAAGTGTTGGATCGTGGTCAAATTCTGACTGTGCCATATCGGTCAGGACAAACCCTGGTGCAACGCCGTACGTGTAGCCACTATAAGTCCGCGCTAAGGTCTTGGTCAGCGAAACCATTGCGCTCTTGGAGGCTGCATATGACCAGTGCTCCGGGGAGCCTCCGCGAAATGCTGCCCGAGTTGCCACATTTACAATGGAGCTGCCCGCAGGAAACTGAGCCACTCAATCCGAATTGAAGCCACACCTGTCGCAGCGATCCTATTGACGACAGCGGCCTTGACTACTGTCAGCGCGCCCGACGAAGCCAATCAGACCACCGATGCGATCAATTCGATGTCACAGCACTCAAACCTAAACAGATGGGATTTCTCTTGAAATCTGACACGCGGGCAAACTAGGCGCGGTTCAGACCTAGCCTATTCCGTCGCAGAATGACCTCATCGAGCCAAGTACAAAGCCAGCACAACTTTCTGGGGATTTCTAACGGAGTTCCGCAGCAAAACATGCTTTTTAGCGTTAGCAAGCTTTAGGCGCGCTACTGTTAATAGTCTTAAAGCCCTGTCGCGTCTGTCGTAGATTGCCCGAATGCGCGAACCGGGATTTCCGATCGCAGACGTAGCCATGCGGGCTTGCCTTGGCATCCAAGCCTGCACCTCTCGCGATGCCTCAATCCAAGCTCTGTCAGCGGCCAGGTAACTTCTGTAGGTCTTGGTCAAGAGGCGGCGACGAAGTTCCAGGTCGGTATGCATCTTAGTATTCCCCATTTAATAGTTAGTGAACGCGTGGGACACAGAGACCGCCGCAATTGCGCGACGGTCTGTGGGGGCATCTCGATGACACGTTTTCCAAAATATTATCTGAACATGAAGTGCATCAGACTCACCCTCGTGAGCACTATAGCACAATTACGGCCTATTTTGCGGAGAAAATGATAGAAGTCTATCGCCTGCCAGAGATTTGGGTTTGGCCGCCCTTCATTCAAGCAGCCTCAGGAAAACGGAAACGCGCCAATAAAGTCGTCAAACGACATTCATCGACGAGCGGTGCTGTTGGACGAAAACGAACAAGTCTCTACTAGGACAGTCGCTGCCCCTTATGCCGCTCCGAGACCGCGCTATTCGTCGAGAGCGGCGGCGCGGTTCGGCTTAAAGTTTGATCGGAAGTAGAGGCTGCGTTCCCTGTTGAAATAGCTGTAGACAGCTGCGAGCACCGAGGTGAATTTCTGCAGGCTTTCCAGCACCCCGCCCTCGTGATCCACCGCCTGTCAAAGTTAGGCGTCTTACCGTTGATCTTCACGAAGGTTTCGTACGGATGCCACTGCCAATTCGAACAAGAACGCATCTGGTGGATACGGCTTTTCCGGATCTCGGCGGCGAACATCGGGGCAAATCTGATCAACCAGAAGCGGCCGGTTTTTCGGCTAACGTCGATCCCGCGCGATTCAGCAGGTCTTCCATATTACGACACGAAAATGAGAACTTGATATACAATATAGCTGGAGAACGGATGATGCCGAGAGAGGTCTTTAAGGAGCGAAATGGGCTACGTTTTGTCATCCCACAAAGCTAGGCCACCGCCCTGCCCGCCTCAAGAAAGTTTGCTCCAACTATGCCCTATCTTGAGAAAAATCAAAGAAGCTGGCGATGGGTTTGTGTCAGAATGCGTTTACCAGACCAAGCGGGTGATGTGTCTTCGCGTGCCGTGAAATTACTGACGCTTCAAGGGTTCGAAATCAAGGTCGATCCGAGTTTCAAATAGCACTGGCGGGTCCTGTGACGAGTTTTCTATTGGCTGGATTCCTTAGCCTCCCCACAGAGGCGTCCCTGAAACTTGGGCTTAGCGCTCCCTTCACGCGGGTCCTTTCTTATCTGGGGTTAATCTGGTCCTCGCCGTTTTCAATCTTCTGCCCGCATTTTGCGCTCGATGGCGGTCGCGTCCTGCGTGCTTGGCTTTGGCAGAGAACCGGGAATGTCGTCAAAGCCACGGAAATTGCATCGAAGTTCGGACAAAACCTTGCATACATCCTAATCGGGATCGGTATTCTCGTCTTGTTCAGGGGGGCTTTGATCCCGGGACTCTGGCAAATCCTCATTGGCGTGTTTTTGATGACTGCCGCAAAAACCAGCTATGAGCCGGAGGTGAAAAGCTGGTCTTTTCAAACGTGACTGTTGCCGATGCCATGAGCAGTGCCCTTGTCGTCGCAACGCCAGACATGACACTTTCTCACGTGAGAAATAAGATTGTATTGCGGCAAGGGTATCGCTTTCTTCCTGTGGTCGAAAATGGAGTATTGCTCTGCAAAATCGGCCCGATAGTTTTTCGCAGCATCGACCGGGAGCATTGGAGCAGCACAAAGGTAGATGATGTTTTTGTGGACCTAACCAAGGAAACGTTAATCGCTCCGGATATGAAGATCACCGATCTCCTTAAATTGATTGGTACCTTGCATCAGCGCAAGTTTCTCGTCGCAAGGGGTCACCGGTTGGTTGGCGTCATTTCACTTACAGATCTGACCCGATTTGTCGCTCTTGCCCCCTTATTCACCCAAGAATCAAAGCCAGAAAACCTATAAACTAAGAGGACCCCTTGCGCGATGCGCCCAAGCGCGGCCAAATAGGGCGTGAAGGAGTGTGTCTGCATGTCGCACCGCGACCACGATAGTGCCATCCTGCGCGCCATAATGACCGCCGCCGTCGATGCAATTATTGTATCTGATGCCACAGGTAACATTTTGCGGGCCAGCCCGGCCGCCGAATACCTCTTTGGAT
>CAJQNG010000168.1 GCA_905479635.1 uncultured Boseongicola sp.
TGAAAGGATTAGCGCCGGAACGGGTGCACTGCTATTCGTAGAGCTTTCAGAAATGATGGAGAGCCGTGGAAACCTCCAGGCGTATTACGAGGCGGCATATGCGCAATTGGTCGACAAAGGTACGCAGTTTCATGCTCTTGATATCAGTGGTCTGGACTGGACCGAGATCGACACAGCCAAAGATTTTGCCGCCGCAAATGCGATGTTTAGCAGCCCTGTTACTACCATATCACGTGGCCAGCAAAAGGTGCTGGACGAGGCTGCGGAAGAAGCGGCCATCCATACGCACGTCTGATACATCTACCGCCCTGCGCCGGAAATCCGGCGCGCGGTGTACGGCGCAGTGATGCCCTTGCCATCCCGGCACAGGATCGCTGCATTTGAAAGGACCTCTCATGGCCAAAGGCAACAACAGCAAGCGTGGCAACAAAGAAGCCAAAAAACCCAAGCAAGAGAAGCCGAAAGTGTCTGCGACATCCAATTCTCTGGCCGGAAAACCTCCTCTGGAAATTGGTGGCAAGAAAGTGAAGTAACCAAAACGTATCGGATTTTGTCCGCCCGAGGTATTCGGCTTGGCTGAGTTGCGCACCCTCGCGCGGGCGATCTTCGTGACGTATCCTGAAACGCCCATGATTTAGATTTGGTAGCCCCGATGAGTGAAATAGAAGAGACCGGCACAAAGGCTCACTATGTCTGCCAGACATACATCGCCCAGACGACTGCGCGCGGGCAGCAAGGCAACCTTCAAATCGACAAGCAGTTGCAATATTCTACACCTCGTGAAGCACAAGATCGGGCCGAACGGGAATTTCGCGCGGAAAATTGCGTCGGTGCTGACGCTTATGTGGTGATAGAAGATAGCGATTCCGGCGAAGTCGGAGACCCTACATTTTTAGTAAGACTTGGGTCTGTCCCTGAGCAGGATTGACTTCAAAATCGCCAGTACATTGAAAACATAGATTGGCCCGCAAGCGTTTACCTGCGGGCCGGTAGGTCGTGACTTACATCATGCCGCCCATACTACCCATACCGCCCATATCAGGCCTGCCACTGCTGTTTGCTGCCGTAGGTTTGTCCGCAACCATCGCTTCGGTCGTGATCAGCAAGCCTGCAACAGATGCAGCATACTCAAGTGCTATGCGAACGACTTTGGTCGGATCGATAACTCCGGCCTTCAGCATGTCGCCGTATTGCTCTGACTGCGCGTCGTAGCCAAACGTCTTGCTGGAATTCTCGACGATCTTGCCAGCAACGACCGATCCATCAACACCAGCATTCTCTGCAATCTGGCGTAGAGGCGCTTGAAGTGCCTTGCGAATGATCACGATACCAGCCGCCTGATCCGCGTTGTCTCCCTTGAGACCTTCGAGGACTTTACCAGCATGCACCAGTGCGACACCGCCGCCCGGTACAACACCTTCTTCGACAGCAGCACGTGTTGCGTTCAGAGCGTCATCGACACGGTCTTTACGCTCCTTAACTTCGATCTCAGTTGCGCCACCGACTTTGATCACAGCAACGCCACCCGCAAGTTTTGCGAGCCGTTCTTGCAGTTTCTCTTTGTCGTAGTCTGAGGTCGTATCTTCGATCAATGCGCGGATCTGATTAACACGCGCAGCAATTGCGTCCTTGTCACCCGCCCCGTCGATCACAGTTGTTGTGTCTTTGGTAATTGTGATCTTCTTCGCGTCGCCAAGCATGTCCATCGTGACACTCTCCAGCTTGATCCCCAATTCCTCAGAAATCACTTGGCCGCCGGTCAAGATTGCAAGATCTTCCAACATTGCTTTGCGACGATCCCCAAACCCAGGCGCTTTGACACCGGCTACTTTGAGGCCACCCCGGAGTTTGTTCACCACAAGCGTCGCGAGTGCTTCGCCATCAATGTCTTCAGCGATAACCAAAAGCTGCTTATCTGCCTGCATAACAGCCTCAAGCAAAGGCACCATAGGTGCCAATGATGTCAGCTTTTTCTCATGAAGCAGAATGACGCAATCTTCCAGGTTTGCGGTCATCTTGGTTGGGTCCGTAACAAAGTACGGGCTGAGGTAGCCACGATCAAACTGCATGCCCTCAACCACTTCGGTCTCCGTCTCCAGGCCCTTGTTCTCTTCGACAGTGATAACGCCTTCGTTGCCGACCTTTGCCATCGCGTCCGCGATCTGTTGACCGATGGCGACTTCGCCATTGGCGGAAATGGTGCCGACTTTGGCGATCTCAGCTGTGTCGCCTACAGGTCGGGACATGGATTTGACTTCGGCGACAACCGCGGTAACCGCTTTATCGATGCCGCGCTTCAGGTCCATCGGGTTCATACCCGCAGCTACTGACTTCATGCCTTCTTTGACAATGGCCTGCGCAAGAACGGTTGCAGTCGTTGTGCCGTCACCGGCTTCGTCATTGGTGCGGGAAGCAACATCTTTGACCAATTGTGCGCCCATGTTCTCAAACGGGTCGGACAGTTGGATTTCCTTAGCGACTGTGACGCCGTCTTTGGTGATACGTGGTGCACCAAAGGATTTGTCGATCACTACATTGCGCCCTTTGGGGCCAAGAGTGACTTTTACAGCGTTGGCGAGCGTGTTGACGCCCCGGAGCATGCGGTCACGGGAGTCCGTGCCAAATTTTACATCTTTTGCAGACATATCGGTATTCCTAATTGAAGATTATGTGAAAGTTGCAGCGTCGTTCAGGCCATAATGCCGAGAATGTCGCTCTCCTTCATGATCATCAGTTCTTCACCGTCGATCTTGATTTCTGTACCGGACCACTTGCCGAACAAAATCTTGTCGCCAGCTTTGACGTCCATGGCGATCCGTGCGCCAGCATCGTCCTTTGCACCTGCGCCAACAGATACCACTTCGCCTTCTTGTGGTTTTTCTTTGGCGGTATCGGGAATAATCAGGCCGCCTGAGGTTTTTTCATCGCCTTCGATGCGACGAACCAAAACGCGGTCGTGTAGCGGGGTAAACAACATAGGTATGCTGCCTTTCAAGATTTACGGG
>CAJQNG010000169.1 GCA_905479635.1 uncultured Boseongicola sp.
GGGCTCCAAGCGGTCATTTGAGCTAATCGTTCAGGCATTGAAGCTGCCTTTGCGTCAACCCAAACCCGGAACAATCACCATCTTGTCGCTAGTGCTTTCTTTAAGACGCAATGGGAGGACTTTCTGATACTCTGCTGAGTCATACCAACCTTTGGCTTTTTCCAAAGTAGGAAATTCAATAATAGCCACGCGTTCAGGTTCCCACTCGCCTTCGCATATCACTACGTCGCCGGTGGCTGCGAGAAGGTTGCCACCAAAGTGTTTCACTGAAGCATTTGCACCATCTAGGTATTTTTTCATTCGAACTGGATCAAGCGGAGCTAGGTCGAAAATAACATAGGCAGTCATTTTTTATTCCTGAATGGCTTAAGTTTGGAAGCATGTATCACATCTTGGCACGAAGGCCTATCGCCGCGGCAGCTCTGGGCGCCTTGCTGCCGTTAGCCGCATCGCAGCGATCCTGCCAAACGATCTCGCCCCGACCAACATGAACGGCCCATTGCTGCCATAGATCACCACCTCAAAATGCTGCTGTGCGGCCCGTCATTCCGGCCATTCGTGCGTCGCGCAGCATTTTGGTTTGGCGGCTTGATCGTCGGTCTGCGAACTATCCTGACGTTCTCTGCACCTAGCGTGAAAAACCGCTCTAGGATGAGCCGGCAAACAAGATGTCGGCGGCAATCGGCATCGGTCGATGTTTCTCTATGCTTTTCGCGGCTGGATGTTCTGGTTTTTAGCGGCTTCATTGCCTAGTCTGTCGATGATCTGATCGACGACTCCGCGAAAATCCGCGCCGCTGCAACCACGCACCAACTGCCAAATCATCGGGCCGCAGGGTCGCGATAGATTGCCTTCAAGATCTCCGACGCTCGCTGCCCAGTCCTGATCCTGCAAGATGCCGATCTTATACTGAAAATAGGCGTTCTCATAGGTGCGCATAAATGTCATCGTGGCAAACCGGACCTGCGCTTTTTCGATGCGCGTCAAGCTTTGAAAATCGTCGCCCGAGCGTAGGATAAGGTCCAGGATTTCCGGATCTGTAAACAGGCTGCTCCACAAGGATATGAATGTTTGCGAGACATTCTGATAAGCTGCGGCACGCAAGGCGCGCGTGTTGCCGCGTATCTGATAGCCGGTATAGACGATTGACGCGATCACGCCGATGCCGCCGAGAATTTGCAGAATGTCCTGAACGTTCAAAAGTCACCTGAATTGTTGATTCTGGCGAGATGTTCTGGTTGATATCATCGCTTTGGGTAAATTGTGACGTACCTGCGGCATCCCGACAAGAAGATTCGACCCGCGTGTGGAACGCCGTCTGCTCTGGAAAGGAATTGCTGAACACCGCCCAGGATGGCTGGCGGAACCGTAAGCGGCGGTCAATGCGGCGTGGATTTAGGCTGCGAATGGACCTGTCACGCTTTAGGGCCGCCCCAAGTGCCCGTTTATCGGTGAACATGTTCGCTTAACAACCGCTACTGAAAGCCAGCTTTCGTTCTCCGGTAGTGTCACGCTGCGTCTGCAGCGAAAGTCTGCTTCCTGCAGCGCGACAAACAAGATGAGAATCCAGTTTCAATCAGGATGAGAACGCGGGTTTGGGGGCGCGCAGAGAGGGCGCAGGAGGACGGTAGCGCAGGGCGCTGTGCGGTCTGACTGTGTTGATGTGGTGCCTCCAGCGTTCGATCAGGACCTGGGCTTCGCGCAACGTGTAGAGGACCTCGCCGTTGAGCAGCTCATCTCGGAAGCGGGAATTGAAGCTCTCACAATAGCCGTTTTCCCACGGTGATCCTGGTGAGCTGCAGGTAGCGCTCGATCTAACGTATCTCGCTGTTTTTCCGCGTCCCGCGTGCCATATGCGGCATCGGCAATGCACCTAGGCGTTTCACCAATACAAGTTTGGGATCTGAATTCGCATAAGAACGCATCATTCTTTCTACGGCTGTTGATTCCTCATCAGCCGCACAAACATGTTTGATCCGCCTCTCGGCGCATTGGATCGTAATTTCAAATCTATTGAGTTTAGCCACGATCAAAGTCCCTAAAGCAGTTGTCTCCTGTTTATAGCAGCTCAAGAGCCTTCCAAAACAGAAAAGGTTTTGCCAGCCGCCTTGTTAGACCAAAACGATTCATTTGGCGTCAGGTGGCGCAATTGACCAAAGGGTCCGTTATTGGTTTTTACCGCAAGCAGCAGTTGGGGCGGAGCGCAACGAATGCCGGGTTCGAGCCCTATGCGGCCGATTATGTTGTCGGCTTCAGACGTTGATCAATTGCCAGATTGTCTTTTGGTCCAGCCTGCGCGGGAGATTTGAAAGACATCGAGTTCGCAGTCCGTGACGCCACGCCGAAATGCTGTGCCGACAATTCGGTCGATATCGGCCTCGGCGAAATCCCTTCGATCGGGGTGCTGCCTTGCTGCGACCAACAGGGCTTGAAGGGTTGGTAGTGTCGCAAAGTTTCGGGTTTCAGTTGCGTTGCCCGGCGTGTCGAACGAGACCCGACACTTTCCCTAGTCCCCTGATTCAGCTAATCTGCGGGTATAGATGCGCGAGTTTGATGCGTGCATCGTCGGTTGAGAAACGCCAATTCACCTTTGCGCTGTCGCTGTTGCGATGCTTTGTCCAGGCCCGGATTTCTGTTTCAAGTTTGG
>CAJQNG010000170.1 GCA_905479635.1 uncultured Boseongicola sp.
TTTTTTGATAATGTACGGAATAGTTATATTAAGCTGCCAAGCACTAAATGAACGCCACTGGGTGGACGAGAGGGTGATTTTAAACTATAGAATTCCGCATAAATGTCTGAAATTATTTATTGTATTTGGAGATTCTGGTGCTGCTGGAGAGAATCGAACTCTCGACCTCTCCCTTACCAAGGGAGTGCTCTACCTCTGAGCTACAGCAGCCTAGAACGGGCGCCGGGATAGCGGCAATTCACCTTTCACGCAAGCGCAATCTGGACGCTATTTGACGGCTGGGGTAGAGAGGCTCTATGGGCAGAAAAATTCCCCTCGAAAAGCTAACGAACGCTAAAGACGCGCGCGAGGCGCGGCTGAAGGCGGCGTTGAAAGTGAACCTGCAGCGCAGGAAGGCTCAGACGCGGGCACGTAACGAGGTGGAGACCGAGGACGCAGCGACCGAAACAGGGCGCGCGAACAACGATAAGGCAGGCTGAGCGATGGATTCGATAGTGGTCACAGGCGGAGCAGAGCTTTGCGGAGAAATACCAATTGCAGGGGCGAAGAACGCGTGTCTTACGCTGATGCCGGCGACCTTGCTGACCGAGGAGCCGTTAACGTTGATGAACGCGCCGCGCTTGTCGGACATCAAGACGATGACAACGCTATTGCAGTCGTTGGGGTCGGAAGTGTCGGATTTGCAGGACGGGCGCGTGATTGCGATGTCGTCGGCGGGGCCGATAAATACGACGGCGGATTACGATATTGTGCGGAAAATGCGGGCTTCGAATTTGGTTTTAGGACCACTTCTGGCGCGCGAGGGGCATGCGATTGTATCCTTGCCCGGTGGCTGTGCGATTGGCGCACGCCCGATGGATATCCACATCTCGGCTTTGGAGCTGATGGGGGCTGAGATCGAGCTGAGGGACGGCTATCTTCATGCCACGACCAATGGCGGGCTGAAGGGGGCGATTGTGCCTTTGCGGTTTGCCTCTGTGGGCGCGACCGAGAACGTGATGATGGCGGCGACTTTGGCCAAGGGCACCACCGTGATTGAGAACGCCGCGCGCGAGCCGGAGATTGTCGATCTGGCGGCGTGTCTGGTGAAAATGGGCGCGCAGATTTCGGGTGCGGGCACGGCGCGGATTGAAATTCAGGGTGTGGATCGACTTGGGGGTGCGACGCATCCTGTGGTGACGGACCGGATCGAGCTTGGAACGTATATGTTGGCGCCTGCGATTTGCGGAGGTGAGGTTGAATGTCTGGGCGGTAAAATCTCGCTGGTTGAGGCGTTTTGCGAGCGTCTGGATGCGGCTGGCATTTCGGTTGAGGAAACGCCGCGTGGCCTGAAAGTTGCCCGAAAGAACGGTCGGGTATCGGCGGTGGATGTGGCGACGGCGCCGTTCCCCGGATTTCCGACGGATTTGCAGGCGCAGATGATGGCTTTGCTTTGCACGGCGGAGGGTGTTTCGCATCTGGAAGAGACGATTTTCGAGAACCGGTTTATGCATGCGCCCGAACTGATGCGGATGGGTGCGAATATCGAGGTACATGGCGGTACCGCGACGGTTACAGGCGTCGCGCAGATGCGCGGTGCGCGGGTGATGGCGACGGACTTGCGCGCGTCGGTCTCGCTGATTTTGGCGGGGCTTGCGGCCGAGGGCGAGACTGTGGTGAGCCGGGTCTATCATCTTGATCGAGGCTATGAGCATGTCGAGGAAAAGCTGAGCGCTGTTGGCGCGCGGATAGCACGGGTGACAGACTGATGGTGAAAGATGCACGGTTTGAGGATGGTGGCGAGAAAGCGCTTCGGCTGAAGGCTTTGGAGGCCGAAGAGCTGCCGGTGATTGCATCTCTGGTGCAGGACGCGGTTTTTCCGGGCTCGGAGATGACGTGGGACCGTCGCGGGCGGCGGTTTGCGCTGTTGTTGAACCGGTTTCGCTGGGAAGACCGGCGAGCGCCTGAGCGAGTGCAATCGGTTCTGACGATTGAAGATGCGACAAAGGTGGCCTCGCAAGGTGTTGAGCGGGGCGACGGCGACACGGTGTTGTCGTTGCTGACGCTGGCTTGGGAGCCGGGTGAGGACGGTACAGGGGCCTGTGTGTTGACGCTGGCGGGTGATGGCGCGATCCGGGTTGAGGTTGAGGCGTTGGAAGTGACGCTAACGGATGTGACGCGGCCCTATTTGGCGCCGTCGGGCAAGGTGCCGGAGCATCCGGAAGGATGATCCGGCGGCTGGCCGTTTCGGACCTTGAAGAGTTCAAATTCCTGCGGCTCACTTTCGTTGGAAATGGACCCCGAGGATTACGCGTCGACCCATGCGGAATGGGCGGCTTTGTCGGATGACGGCTGGCGCGGATATCTGATAGGATCACCGAGGTTTGCAAGGTTCTAGCGTGAGACGCCTGTGGTTTTGGCCGGGCTGGCGCGCCACGCCCGGGCGCAGATAGCGCATCTTTGGGCATGGTCTTCGTGATGCCCGAGCGGCGCGGTTCGGCGAGAGCGGGCGATATCATGAATCATGTGCTTGTGCACGCGCGCTAAAGGGCTGTTGCAGGCCGAATTGGCGGCGCAATCGGGAAATGCGCGGGCTGTGCGGTTTTACGAGCGGCTTTGCTTTTGTACCTAGGGACTTTGCCGCGCAGATTTTGCGAGCTGGGTGGCTATGTGGATGATTTGTTGATGGTGCTGGCGCTGGATTGAGACGCTAGTGCGGGCAAATGCCACGGTGCGGCTACGATGCGGCTTGAGGCGCATGCGCCGGGGGGCTATGTCAGCGGCCAAAGGAAGGTGCGTCTTATGCCTCAGTTTTTTTCGACCGCGGACCCTGATTTTGACGACCGTTTTGCAAGCCTTTTGGCGGCAAAACGCGAGGACTCTCCGGATGTTGATGACGTTGTAGCGGGGATCATTGCGGATGTGCGCGCGCGAGGAGACGCGGCCCTGATTGAATTGACGGCGAAGTTTGACCGGTTTGATCTGACGTCCGAGACGATGACCTTTTCAGAAAGCGAGATTGAGGCGGCGGTAGCAACAGTGCCGCAGGTTGAGCGCGAGGCGCTGGCTTTGGCGGCGAGGCGTATCAGGGCCTATCACGCGCGTCAGATGCCGGAAGATCAGTCATGGACGGATGACGTGGGTGCCACGCTTGGCTGGCGTTGGGGACCGGTGGCTGCGGCGGGGCTTTATGTACCGGGTGGGATTGCGACCTATCCGTCGTCCGTTTTGATGAATGCGATACCGGCGCAGGTAGCAGGGGTTGAGCGTCTTGTCATGGTGACGCCGACGCCTGATGGCGCAGTGAACCCTTTGGTTTTGTTGGCTGCACAATTGTCAGGGATCAAGACGATCTACCGGATTGGCGGTGCGCAGGCGATTGCGGCTTTAGCTTACGGGACCCAAACGGTGCGCCCGGTGGACAAGATCACAGGCCCCGGCAATGCCTTTGTGGCGGCGGCCAAGCGGCGGGTATTCGGACACGTCGGGATTGACATGATTGCTGGTCCATCCGAGATTTTGGTGATTGCGGATACGGACAACGATCCTGAATGGGTGGCGACGGATTTGCTATCGCAGGCCGAACACGACGAGAGCGCGCAGTCGATTTTGATCACCTCGGATAAGGTCTTTGGCGAGGCGGTTGTGGCGTCGATTGAAGGGCTTTTGGAGACGCTGGAGCGGCGTGATATTGCGCGGGCCAGCTGGCGGGATTATGGCGCAGTGATCGTGGTGCGTGATCTGGGTGAGGCGGCGGCGTTGACCGACGAGATCGCACCAGAGCATCTTGAATTGTGCGTGGCGAACCCCGAGGCTTTGGCGGCGAATATTAAACATGCAGGGGCGATATTCCTAGGGAAATGGACGCCGGAAGCGATCGGCGACTATGTGGGCGGGCCGAACCATGTGCTGCCGACGGCGCGCTCGGCGCGGTTTTCGTCAGGCCTTTCGGTGATGGATTTTCTGAAGCGCACAACGATTTCGAAAATGATTCCAGGCGCATTGGCGCAGATCGGTGAGGCTGCGGAAATATTGGCGAAAAGTGAGGGCCTTGAGGCGCATGGGTTAAGTGTGCGGGCAAGGTTGGACCAGTTGAACGAGGGGACGGGTGAATGAGTAAAATCGTCCAGATAGATATTGATGACAGCGCGTTGGCAGCCCCAACGCCAGAGATTGAACAGGAGCGCAGGGTCGCGGTGTTTGATCTTTTGGAGGACAATTCGTTCGATCTGCCGGAGCGGGACAGGCGGGCGGTGCCAGACGGGCCCTATCGGTTGCATTTAGCGATCCGCGAGCGGCGGTTGGTGTTTGATGTACAAACCGAAGCGGAAGAGCCTGCGGCTGAGTTTCATCTGGCTTTGGGGCCGTTTCGCCAAGTTGTGAAGGATTACTTTCAAATTTGCGAAAGTTATTTTGATGCGGTGAAAAAGCTGCCCCCGGGTCAGATCGAAGCGATAGATATGGCGCGGCGCGGCATTCACAACGAGGGCGCACGGGTGTTGCAAGAGCGCCTCGTGGGCAAAGCGGCACTTGATACGGATACGGCGCGGCGATTGTTCACGCTGATCTGCGTTCTGCATTTCGGGGGCTAAGCATTGGGGACATTACCTCAATCCATTCTTTTTTGCTGCGATCACAACGCAGTCCGGTCCCCGATGGCCGAAGGTATGATGAAGAAGTTCTATGGTCAAACGGCCTATGTGCAGTCTGCTGGCGTGCACAACGACATGGAGATCGACGGCTTTTCTATCGCGGTTTGCGAGGAATTGGGGATTGAGCTGGCGCGGCATCGCTCACGTAGTTTCGACGAGATGCAGGAGTGGGGCGACGATCTTTCGGGGTTCGATCTGGTGGTTGCGCTGTCGCCTGCGTCGCAGCGGCGCGCGCTTGAATTGACCCGGTTTTTCCACCTTGAGGTTGAGTATTGGCCGATTTTGGATCCGACGGGGTTGGGTGAGGGGCGCGAGGCGAAGCTGGAAAGCTATCGTCAGGCGCGGGATCAGATCCATGAGCGGATGTTGGCGCGGTTTGGGACTTTGACCAAGGAAGAGTGACGCTTTTCTCGCATTGCTTCACGTTTTGGCAAAAGGTGGTGTTGCCAAAGGCGTCAGCTGGAGGGGGGGCGAGGCTATGCTGCGCGCTTTGTTCGGGCTTGACGGCGGTGTCAGGCCACAAAGGTGCGTTGTCTTTGGGTTTTGGCAAGATTTGGCTTGATAATTTTGGCATTCGCGCCCATCTAAGCCTCGCCCGACTTTTCGGGCGACGCAAGGAGACAACATGGCCAAGGAAGAACTGCTCGAATTCCCTGGTGTCGTTAAAGAACTCCTGCCGAACGCGACATTTCGGGTCGAGCTTGAGAACGGCCATGAGAT
>CAJQNG010000171.1 GCA_905479635.1 uncultured Boseongicola sp.
TTCTCCGTAGGGTGAGGGCCGACCTGCAGGTTCATGGCCTTGTTGCAGGGATCGCGCCTCCGCGAATACTTGTGCGGACTATTCTCTTCAGGATGCTATAGATGCCGCACAAATTCAACGCCACGCGCCGTGACAAAATCCTCAAGCAGAAGTATCGGGTGACCAATTGGGCGGAGTACAATGAGAGGCTGCGTCGGCGTGGTGATTGCATCTGGGGTTGGACCTTGTCAGCGGTGAGATTGTCTGCGACGAGCTGACGACAGATGAGGTTGGTGATCCGACAGCCTTACCGGGTCTGCTGGACCAAATAGCCAGCCCGGTCACCCAGTTTTTGGCAGACGGTGCATACGACGGTGGCCCAACACGCGACCTTCTTACCGCGCGTTTCGGATCGATGATTGAGGTCACAATTCCTCCTCCCAAGAATGCCAGCCCGAGCCCTGATGCGGCACAGGATCCGACGGTACGTGACTGCCATATCGCCGAGATCGCAGCCCGCGGGCGGATGGCCTGGCAGAAAGCCCCTGGCTACAATCAACGCAGCCGAGGTGAGACCCTCATGGGCCGCTGGAAAACAGTTATTGGGCCCAAGCTAAAGGCGCGCAACTTCGAAAATCAGAAAACAGAAGTCAAGATTGGCGTCCGGATTCTAAACCGGATGACTGGACTTGGGCGCCCGCATTTCGAACGCACCGCCTGAGATCCGTCTCGGGTAGGGCGCGTTTCCAGTTGCAGCTGATCTGTGCAACAAGGCGGTCTGACACCACCCCTGAAACCCAAGCTGGATCTGACCGACGAAGAGCGCGCGGCGGCCCAGGCGCGGTTTCAGCGCCGCCTCAAGGAAATGACATCGGCTTCTAAAGCGTGAACTGCTGCTCAAGTCGCCGTTACTGAGCCGCCGACTTGCGCAGCACATCGTTGATCCGGCTTTGCCAGCCTGGACCTGTCGCTTTGAACTTTGCCACCACATCCTGATCCAACCGGATCGACACCGGCACTTTGGGATTCTTGGACCGTGGACGCCCTCCGACATTCTTGCGCATGTTCTCGGCCAAGGCAGGAAAAGCCTCCGTGAACGGTTTTGACTTGGCAATCTGCTCGTCTGTCGCCTCGGGCGCGTCAAGATCGTTGGCAATCATCTTCTGAATGCGGGCTTCCTCGGCGTCAGAGATGGGCGTGTTCTTCTTGGCAGTCATAGCAGGCTCCATTTCCTTGCGGCTTGCAGGGCGCATGGAGATAACCGATACGCCTTCCATTCCCAGAACGGCAAAAACCACAGCGATGGTGCCGTCGTTCATGCGCCCTATGGCCATGTAACGGTCTTTATTTGCAGGGACCGTCACGGCGTCGAGGAAGAACCATTCATCGAGGTCAGCAAAATCCAACCCATGTCGTGCAAGGTTGGATTGCCGTTTCGGCTCGTCCCAGACAATCATTGCCATAGTTGTTGTATATACGAAAACCTAGCGAAACGTCAAGGCATTGCGTCATCAAGGCGTTGTCACATTAACTCAATAATCGGCAGATTTCGTCTTTTTGATGGGACTTGAAGTCTCCTAAGCCTTTGAAATCCAGCAACACGCATTTTGAGAAACTTCAATATTTTGACTTGGAAAAGTTAATGTGACAACGCCTGTCTCAGTCATAACCTGCCATTTCCTTAACTCAGTGTGCGGCAGCCATGCTGAAAGGCTGTCTGCGGTCTGTGTAATAGAAGGTCCGCCATTTGTCTATTAGGCATCCCGTCATTTGCTCACTAGCCGAAGCTACAGTTATCACTCTGTCAACCCGGCATCTTCCAACTGCTCTCGGTCCGGCAAGTCACGCAAGCTTTCAAAGTCAAACGCCACAAGAAACTGATCAGTGGTCACAAAGGTATAGGGTGCCCCGCGTCGTGGACTACGTGGCCCTGTCGCAATCAATTCGCGCCCAGACAATTGAACGGTCTCGACACCTGCGGGACCTGCCAGAGCTTGAGTTGGCCGTTGTCGACGCGAACTAGAGTTGTCTAGCACGGGTGCTAGACAACTCGCACTTTCAATTGGTCGGGCTTTGACTTTCAATCAGTCGGAGGTTTGAGCGCCAATCAGATAACATCTCACTTTCAATTGGTCGGATCTTGACTTTCAATTGGTCGGGTGCGTACTTTCAATCGGTCGGAAGGAGTCGCGCGACAATGTATCCAAGATTTGCCAAGGCTAGAGTGGAAGAGGCGCTGTCCGACACCCGCGTGGTTCTCATCTCGGGGCCGCGTCAGTCCGGCAAAACGACGCTTGCAACCGACATCGCGTCGGACAAGACACCCTTTCTGACATTGGACGATGCCAACGTTTTGCGGTCGGCGATTGATGATCCGGTCGGGTTCGTCCGCGGATTGGACCGCGCCGTGATCGATGAGATCCAACGCGCGCCCGACCTTTTGCTCGCCATTAAAAACCTCGTCGATGACGATAAGACACCGGGGCGGTTCCTCCTAACGGGTTCGGCCAACCTCATGACCATTCCAAAAGTGGCAGATTCCCTTGCCGGTCGCATGGAGGTTGTTCGGTTACTGCCACTCTCACAGGCAGAAATTCTGGGTACGAAATCAGAGTTCATTGATCGGGCCTTTGCTCGAGAGAAACCGACAGCCGAGCATATGATCGTCGGTGACGAGCTCGTTGAAAACGTCCTTTCCGGCGGGTATCCAGAAGCGCTCGGCCGGACGCGATGGTCCCGGAAGCAGGATTGGTATCACGGCTATCTTGATGCGATCGTCCAGCGTGACGTCCGTGACGTCGCACAGATCGAACGACTCGCCATCATGCCGAAACTGATGTCGGTGCTTGCCGAGCACTCGGGGCAGTTGGTCAACTACACGGGTATCGGTGCCGGCCTGGACCTCAATCATGTCACCACACAGAAGTATGTGAGTGTCTTTGAGAGCCTCTACCTCGTTCATACCCTGCAGCCCTGGTTCACAAACCGACTGAAACGTCTAACCAAGTCACCCAAACTACATTTTTACGATGCGGGCCTCCTCGCAGCGATGCGGGATGTTTCGCCAGATGTGGTCCAAAAGGACAAAACGAGCTTTGGTGCGATCTTGGAGACCTTTGTGTTCAGCGAACTACGGAAGATCGCGACGTGGAGCGAACAGAGGTGCACGTTCTCGCATTTCCGGGACAAGGACAAGAACGAGGTCGACATCGTATTGGAGAACCGCCGCGGTGAGGTCGTTGGGATCGAGGTAAAATCGTCCGCCACTGTTTCGGCGGCTGATTTTTCGGGGATGCGCAAGCTCGCGGACGCCAGCGGCAAGAAATTTGTCCAAGGCATGGTGCTCTACGACCACGACCAAGTCGTACCGTTCGGCGAGAACATGTTCGCCGCTCCGCTCTCGTGCCTTTGGGGCGGCAAATGAATCTCGTCGAGGACCTTGCAGACCGGCATTGCCAAGTTGTTTTGGTGTAATGTTGAAAGGTTATAGCTGCTGACTTTAAGCTACCATCTCAGTGGCATAGTCAGCCCAGAGGCAGAATGCATCTGCTCGTGCGTGGCGGTAAGACGTTGCTGAGAGGCAGTAGCGGCGAGGGCGGAAGATATTGTTGATCTGGTCATGTACGGCAAGGAAGCGCTGTGCTTGCCGTGGCGACTTGAAACGCCCCATGATCTTTTCTCGTCGTCGCGTCGGCCTGTGATTGCCTTCAATCCTGTTGTTGAGGCCTTTGTGGGCGCGATGATCGGCGTCCGGTGCTTGATGCG
>CAJQNG010000172.1 GCA_905479635.1 uncultured Boseongicola sp.
GGGCCGTTCATGTTGGTCGGGGCGAGATCGTTTGGCAGGATCGCTGCGATGCGGCTAACGGCAGGTTTGAGCCCTGAGCGGCCGGGCTGAAATCGCGTTCTTCGCTTGTGCAGCAAATCGATAGCCCCAATCGATCCAAGAGTTACACTGCAATGCAGCCAGAAAAGCCGACATTGGTCGCGACCGCAGCGAGGCCCGAGGGGTCTATGACCGAGTTGCGGGGCGGGCTCAACCGGTCGGCGCAACACAGGCACTAAAACGCTCTGCGGGAGTTTAGTACCCCAGCGTCTTTCGAGGTCGTTCGTTGAGCTGTCTTGCGACGGCGCTCAGCTTGGCCTGACTATGTATCGACAAATCCGTGCCTTTTGGGAAGTACTGTCGCAGCAGGCGGTTGGTGTTTTCATTTGTGCCGCGTTGCCACGCATTGCCCGGCAGGCGATTGCGTAGCAATCTGCCGAGAGGGGCGAATGTGGTTCGCACAGGAAGACGTCGATGTCCGTCGCCAGGGTGAACTTCTTATGCCCAGCCATCTCCGTTCCGCGCTCGCAGGTCAGCGAGCGGTGCAGCTCTTTTGGCAAGTTCAAAAGGCGTCTGCACATCTCGGAAGCAAGAAACCTTTCGAATTTTCTCTCGCGGAGCAAATACCATTATTCACTTGCAAAAGAACGGCTCAGAGACGTTGATGAACACCAGAAAGCGGCCGGATGTATATTCCAGCCAGAAAATCTGGCTACGTTGCTGCAATGGGGGATATAAATATGTCTAAAAGCGTCATGAGCACAGCCTGTGCCGCAGCAATCTTGTTGGTCAGTTCACTTGGGGTGCATGCTCAGGAAACGACTATCAGGATTGGAACTGGCGGGAAGACAGGGGTCTATTTTCCAACCGGCGGGGCTATCTGTCGCCTCGTCAACAGAAGTACGGCGGATCATGGAATTACCTGCACTGTCGAGTCCACCGGTGGGTCTGTATATAACCTGAAGGCCGTGCGTGACGGCACGTTGGACTTCGGCATCGCGCAGTCAGACTGGCAGTTCCACAGTTACAACGGTTCTTCGAGGTTTGAAGAAGACGGCAAAGACGAAAGCCTCCGCGCCGTGTTTTCTGTTCACCCTGAACCTTTCACAGTGGTCGCCCGCGCCGATGCCGGGATAAAATCCTTCGATGACCTCAAAGGGAAGCGCGTCAATATCGGCAATCCGGGGTCAGGTTCTCGCGGAACGATGGACGTATTGATGGCGGCCAAGGGTTGGACGCTTGCTGATTTTGAGCTTGCCACAGAACTGAAGTCCTCTGATCAGGCACGTGCGGTGTGCGAGGGAAAGATCGATGCGATGGTCTTTACCGTCGGACACCCCAGTGGCTCGATCAAGGAAGCAACTACCGAATGTGAAACAGTTCTTGTTGAGGTGGCGGGCGCCGAGGTTGATGCGCTGATCGCGGACAACCCATACTATCGAACAGCAACCATTCCGGGAGGGATGTACAACGGAAATGCCAATGAAACTAAGACGTTTGGTGTCGGTGCGACGCTTGTGACATCCAGCAAAGTATCGGATGAGACCGTTTACGCTTTGGTTAAATCCGTCTTTGACAACATGAAGCGTTTCAAAAGATTGCACCCTGCGCTTGGAATTCTGAAAGAAGAAGAGATGGTCAAGGATGGTCTTTCGGCGCCTTTGCACGACGGAGCGGCGCGGTTCTTTTCGGAGATGAATATCAACTAACTCGACCTGCCAGTTGGATGAAAAAGGGGCGCCGCGGCGCCCCTTTTTCATTCATTGGGATTCCTAATTCGCTTCAAATTGGCGGAACAATCGCGACCGTTAGCCATATATATATCGCCACGCCGAAAATCGGCAGGGGATACAGAATTGCTCCGAGACGATTAACGCGGTTCGCAGCAGTTGCGCGTTCACTCACCAAGAGCCAATAGCTTATGACACTGATGACAATGCCAAAGAGCATGATGATTTGGAGAGCGAAGAATATGTAGTCGATCGCCACCAGATACCCAATGTTCGGAAGATCGTTGGAAAGTCGCGCGCGCAATAACGACACAGTGACCAGCACTAGGATGCCACCGCTAAGACGTGGCGGGATTTCGCGGATTGGAACAGCAAACAACAAAAATCCAATCACGAAAAGGATCGTCATCGGCAAAAGAATGGTCGAGCTGTAGCTGGTCAGGTGGCGGCCAATTTCCAGCGAAAGTACCATCCGCGAGAAGTTAACCTCGGTCTCGCCCTGAAAGAAGCGCGTCTCCCCAAGCGTCGACGCCGTTCGGATTAAGTCCTGATAGATTTGAGCGTCCAACACCTGCCAACCTTGGGCCGTCTTGAAGGCTTCTTCCTGCTCAATCTTGGCCAGTAGAGACGTATCTTCGCCAGCCAATTGCATACCAAGCCTGTCGGCCACAAATCGCATGCTTTCGCTGTTTCGGTCCTGATGGCGGACAACCAAGGTGATGTGTTGGCGGTCAAAGGGATAGTCACCGAACTGAAACTCGCCGTGGAACGTTCCGCGCACTTTGAACGTCGCGATGGTCATCCCGTTGCGTTCGCGTTCCCAGATTGGGTTGTTTAGATTGACAGGCGTAACGGCATTGCTGAACTCGATTTTGTTGAGATCAAGTGCGCCGCGGTATCTAAACCAGATGTAGAAATCCAGATCATAGTTCCCGGTTGCCGTATTCAGATTGCCAACTTCATTAAGGTCAATGCCAAAGTACACGATCTGCGTAGCATGCATATAGCCATCGGCTTGCGGGACGATTTCGCCGCTTTCCAATTTGTCCGAAAAATTTGGAACCATGACTGGGTTTTCAACTGCCTGAAGCTGAACAGGTGCAGAGATGAATTCGGCAAGTTCGAACACGCCGACTGGGACCGTCTTTTCAGCATTGCCGGCGTCATCAAAATAGATCTTTCCGGTAATGCCATTATACGCCTCGCTGCGGCTGTCAACGCTTGCAAAGTATTGCTGCACCCCAGTCCGCATTGCCGCGAGATCGGTGCTAGCAGGGTCCAGTGAGGCCAGTGCTTCAAATGAAATTCCCGCCGCATCATAGTAAAGGGCCATTCCGGAATCTGCTGGCACTCCGAAACTTTGACTGTAGTCCTCGCGGAATTTTATGGCGGCCTCATTCGCAACGTCCCAAATCATTGATGTTGTTGCAAAGATCTGATCGGTGAAATCCCCTGGCCGGGTCTTCAGGACCGGATCTGGTTCAAAGTAACTAGGAAACTGCTGATTGATCGAGTCCGCGCCGAACACCGGAAGGGCAAAGCCAGAGTTGCGCATTTCGCGCACGAAATGGGCCGCGTTAACTGCGTTCATCGCCAAGAACACCATGCCACTGTCCGGCATGAGAGAAAGTTCGGAAACGATATCCGCCATATCCAAATCAATATCTTCGCTTGTCGGATCGACATCATATTGATGCGTGATGTCCATTCTGAGGTTTTCGGACGAAGATAGGAATGCGTCTCTGAGGGATCTGCCATAAACATCGTCGGTCGCAACTAGCGTAGCCGTTCGGTAGCCCAGAATGCTGCTCATGTAGTTCGCAATAAAATCAGCCTGCAGGCTGTTGTTGTAGGTCGCGCGAAAATACCAAGGATTATTGACCGTTAACTCGTCGGCAGTCGCAGTCCCCGAAATGGCCGGGACCCCATTTTCCATATATATTGGGGCCGCGGCGATTGAGGCTCCGCTTGTACGGTGACCAATAACGACGATGGCTTGGCTTTGTGTGGCTATTTCAAGAGCTATCTCCGCTGCCAGCTCGGCTGAGTTTTGATCGTCAAAGGTCACAACCTCAATCATCCGACCTTTAATGCCGCCTGCTGCATTAATTTCGGTCGCCTTCAAGGTCGTGGCATTAACCATAGCTGCGCCAAGATGGGCGCTAGGACCGGTCATCGGGCCCGCGACTGCAACGATCCATGGCTTCTGATCTTGGGCAATCGCCGGAGCCGTGTAGAAACTGAGAAAAGCTAGGATAGGGAATACAATCCACATCCGCAGCGTCGTAAATATCTTGATCAGTTGCATAGTCTAGCGTTCCGCCCAGTCGTGGATTGGCACCAGCGGCACGTCATTTGGTACCAGTGCGTTATGAAATATTCTTAGTTCCCAAGCGTCGCAAAATAGGAAACTGCGGCGTCGTGGAGAGGTGCAGACATGATGTCCTTTTTCATTTCTTCAGGCTCGAGGCCTGCCAAGGCAGGGTGCATTTTTTTGAGCCGTTCGATTTCCTCGAAGACGACGGCGACCAAGCGAAGAACGGAATCGCCGGACTGATCCGATGTCGTCACCATCGTCGCGCTTACACCGAACGTCTTCGTCTCTGCGGTTTGCCCGAAATAGGTGTCTGCCGGAATGACCGACGACCTGTATTGAGTATTATCTGCAATCAACGTATCGATCTGCGGTCCCTCGATATTCACAAGGTCTGTCGCGCAGGTCTGTGTCGCAGTCTTGATCGTCCCTGACGGATGACCGGCCATGAATACGATCGCGTCCACCTCGTTGTCGCAAAGCGCTTGCGCCTGAAGGTCCGACGCAAACTCACGCGTAGATGCAAAGTCAAACCGGTTCCAGCCATAACGCCCCATCAAGACATCCATGGTCGCTCTCTGTCCCGAGCCCGGATTGCCGATGTTAACTTTTTTGCCAAGCAAGTCCTCGAATTTTTCAATGCCGGAATTTGTGCGAGCCAAAACTGTAAAGGACTCCGAGTAGAGGGCAAAAACTGATCTCAAATCGGCGTGGGGCCCTGCTTGTGAAAAGATGTCAGTACCGTTCTTTGCATGTGCCTGCCAATCAGACTGGACGATTGCATAATCCGCGTTGGACGCACGCAGGCGCCTCAGATTATCGATCGATCCACCCGAGTTCTCGACTTTGCATCCATAGCCATCGAGGGAATATCTGACGTTGTAGAGTCGGCAAATTGCGACTGATACAGGGTAGTAAACACCCGTCGGCCCACCGCTTGCAATAACTATGGATTTGCTTTGTCCAGTCGCCGATACCGGTGCGACGCAAAAAGCAAGAAGTACGAGTAACTTGGCGATGAAGCCGTTTGAGCGCAGTCCATTCATCGGGGGCCGTTGGAGTATTGCAGGACGTTACCAAATCTTTGTCTCATTTTGTCCAATCTTCATCCTATGCATTGGAGAGAATAGGGCCAAGTTGGTGGATTGCAAAGCAAATGGAGACTGATATCCTAAGCTTCGCTGTCTTAAGTTACCACCGGCACGAAACAGGGCGCTTTCTCCCCAGTCATCTTTTCGTGGATCCGAAAAACATCGCTAAAGACTTTCTTGGCCGTCGCCGTGCTTGAAGTCGGTGACCCAGCAAGAAAATTCAACGCACCACATTCCTACGTCAAAGCCTGAAGATGGTGTATCGCGGCGGCTGCATTTTCGAATGATGTATTAAGATAGCAGCCCCTTCATTTAAGAAGATGTGATCGGGGTCATCCTGGCCTTGAGCATCAAGGAAGGAATGGCGATATGGCGTATTTTGTGGGTTTGGATGTATCGGTGCAAGAGACAGCGGTGTGCGTTGTCGATGAAGTCGGCAAGGTGATTTGCGAGCGCAAAGTTCCAACCGAGCCGGATGACCTAGTTGAACGGCATTGCCAAGTTGTTTGATCCTTGTGACTTGGCTACGGGGTGACGCATGAAAATACCGACGTCAATGCCGCGCCTGAAGGGCTTTCGCCACCCTCGTGAAGTCATTGCTTATGCGGTCTGGGCATACCATCGGTTTGCGCTGAGTACGGCGGATGTTGAGGATCTGCTTGCGGAACGTGGCGTGATGGTCAGCCGAGAAGCAATCCGCGGCTGGGTCAACCGATTTGGTGCGCACTTTGCTGCGTGCATCCGC
>CAJQNG010000173.1 GCA_905479635.1 uncultured Boseongicola sp.
CCCAGACCGGACTTTCGTGCACTGTACAGCATTCCCAACTCGGCAATGACCAGGCCGCAGGGACGAGGACGAAACCGCTCTCGCGGTATTGGCGCTTGTGGTAGGCGATGCGCGTTGATTTGGGCGCTGTGATTTTGTGAACTGACGAACCTGTCTGACGATTGGGACCTTCTCAATCTTCCGACAGGAGGTTTCTATGTCAGACCAATATGTACCGGCTCTGCGCCGGCGCTTTCTTGAGGATATGCGGATCAAGGGTCTGCAGCCTAAGACACAGACGATGTACCTGCGTGCGATGCGGGATTTCACGCGGTTTTTGGGGCATTCCCCGGATGCTGCGACACCAGAGGAGTTGCGGGCGTTTCAACTGGACATGAAGGAACGGGGCGTCGGTGCACCGACCTTCAACAACAGGCTGACGGTGCTGAGTTTCTTTTACGCGAACACGTGCCTGCGCCCGGAAATGAAGCGGCATATGCGGTATCAGCGGGCCGCCAAGAAGATCCCTGTGGTGCTGAGCGCCGAGGAAGTGTCACGCATTCTGGAATCCGCGCCCGGACCAGGTCTTCGTTATCGCGCCGCCTTCAGCGTGGCTTACGGTGGCGGGTTGCGGGCGAGCGAGGTCACCCATCTGAAGCTCGGCGACATCGACAGCGGCCGGATGCTGGTCCGGGTGGATCAGGGCAAGGGCCGCAAGGATCGCCACGTGATGCTGTCGCCGAGCCTGCTCGAACTGCTGCGCGACTATTACCGCGAAGCCCGGCCAGGGGGATGGATGTTTCCCGGTCGCAATCGCATCGACCCTATCTCGACGCGACAGTTCAATCGGGCGTTCGGAGTGGCTTGCGACTTTGCCGGGATAAAGAAGACCGTCTCGCCTCATACGCTGCGACACAGCTTTGCCACGCATCTGCTGGAGGGTGGGACCGATATCCGGGTCATTCAGGTGCTGCTGGGGCACGCCAAGCTGGAAACGACGACGGTTTACACGAAAGTGGCAACCAAGACGATCCAAAGTGTGACCAGCCCGCTTGATCTGCTGGTGCGACGGGAGGCTGGGTCCGGCTGATCCCGTCCCATGTCCCGCCCCAAACTGGAGGTCGCGGATATCTTCCGCGCCCATGGGCCTGCCTATCGCCGGGACCATGCCGCGCACCTGAACCTGCCGCAGTTGAAGGTGATGTCCGCCATCGAGACGTGCCGCACCGCCGCCCTCGGCGGGCATGTATCGTCCTGCACCAAATGCGATCATCAACACATCGCCTACAACTCGTGTCGCAACCGACATTGTCCGAAGTGCCAGGGCGCGGCAGCGAAGGACTGGATGCAGGCGCGGATGGAAGATCTGCTGCCGGTCGAATACTTCCACGTGGTCTTCACGCTGCCAGCCCAGATCGCGGACATCGCCTATCAAAACAAGGCCGCTGTCTACGGTCTCCTGTTCAAGGCGTCGGCCCAGACGCTCCTGACCATCGCTGCCGATCCAAAACACCTCGGCGCAAGGATCGGCATGACATCAGTCCTGCACACATGGGGCTCGGCGATGACGCATCATCCGCATGTCCACATCATCGTGCCGGGTGGTGGTGTGTCTCCGGATGGCACCCGCTGGATCGCCTGCCGTCACGGGTTCTTCCTACCGGTGAAGGTCCTGTCGCGGTTGTTCCGGCGCCTGTTCCTCGAAGGACTGGCCAGGTTGCACAGGGCGGGCAAGCTGCGCTTCTTCGGCAGCCTGACAGACTTGGCAGACCCCGACACCTTCGCAGCCCATCTCGCCCCCCTGCGCAAAACCGACTGGATCGTGTACGCCAAGCCCCCCTTCGGCGGACCCGAGGCTGTGTTGGCGTATTTGAGCCGGTACACCCACCGTGTGGCGGTCTCCAATCATCGCCTGGTCAGCGCGGATGCCAACACCGTGGCGTTCCGATGGAAAGACTACCGTATCAAGCGCGGGGATGGCATGAAGGTCATGCGCCTGCCCACGGACGAGTTCATCCGCCGCTTCCTGATCCACGTCCTGCCACCCGGCTTCCACCGCATCCGCCACGCTGGCTTCCTCGCCAATGGTATCCGCCGCAACAGGATCGCAAAGATCAGGCGGTTGCTTGATGTCGAGCTAACGCTGGATCAGCTCCCCAGCACAGCCGAAACTGATGATCCCGCCGATCTGAATGTCCATCAGCCTTGCCCGATATGCGGCGGTGCAATGATCGTCATTGAGACCTTCCTGCGCGGTCAAACCCCGAGATCCCGCGCCCCGCCATGCGAGGACGCCGCATGATACAACGATCACACCTGGCCCCATGTTGTGCGGATGCCGGACCAACAAGTGCAGACAGCCCCACAAAACCGGGGTCAGAAACACGCCAATGACGGTCGAAATGGAAATCAATCGATCAAGTCACGCCATGAAAACCGCTTGGTCAACGCATCCAGCGACCGAAACCGATCCAGTTCGGTGCATTAATTGCCGCAACGATAACGCACAATCCCCATAGCACTGAGAGCCGCCCGCGCTTTCCTCCTTGTCAGATTTGTCGCCGCTGCAGCTCGCGCTGATAGCAGCCACAAACCTTAGAC
>CAJQNG010000174.1 GCA_905479635.1 uncultured Boseongicola sp.
GAGATGGTGATGCCTGGCGACAACGTGTCGTTCACGGTTGAGCTGATCGCACCTATCGCGATGGAAAACGGCCTGCGCTTTGCGATCCGCGAAGGCGGCCGCACTGTTGGGGCTGGTGTCGTCTCGAAGATCATCGATTAACAGTGAGATTGCCCGGCTTGTCCGGGCAGTTTGCTGGGTGAGGGACAGTTGATCCGATGGATCGACGAGACCTCACAACCTAAAGTCTGGGCACTATCTCCAGGGAAACAACTGTTCGATGTGGAGGCGATTAAGCTTCCACCTCTCAACGAAAGGATAAGACCATGGCAGCCGCCAGTCAGAACATCCGCATCCGGCTAAAGGCCTTCGATTACCGTGTGTTGGACGCCAGCACACAGGAAATCGTGAACACAGCCAAGCGCACAGGCGCTTCGGTTCGTGGCCCGATCCCGATGCCAAATAAAATCGAGAAATTCACGGTTCTCCGTGGTCCGCACGTCGATAAGAAGTCGCGCGACCAGTTCGAGATCCGTACGCACAAGCGTCTTCTCGACATCGTCGACCCCACACCACAGACCGTGGACGCGCTTATGAAGCTCGACCTCGCTGCTGGTGTGGACGTTCAAATTTCGGTCTAGGGAGGGCTCTATTATGTTGCGCTCTGGTGTGATCGCAAAGAAAGTCGGCATGACCCGGCTTTTCTTGGACGACGGTAAGCAGATTCCTGTGACCGTTCTCCAACTCGACAAGCTTCAGGTCGTCGCTAAGCGTACGGCTGAGACGGATGGCTATTCGGCTGTTCAGCTCGGCGCGGGCACAGCGAAGGTCAAGCGGACGTCTCAGGCCATGCGTGGGCATTTTGCCGCCGCAAAGGTTGAGCCAAAGCGGAAGATCGCGGAATTTCGGGTTGACCCGGAAAACCTGATCGACGTTGGCGAAGAGATTACTGCGAACCATTACTTTGAAGGCCAATTCGTTGACGTGTCAGGCACGTCGATCGGTAAAGGCTTCCAAGGTGCGATGAAGCGTTGGAACTTTAAGGGCCTTCGCGCCACGCACGGTGTGTCTATCTCGCACCGTAGTCACGGTTCGACCGGTCAGTGTCAGGATCCGGGACGCGTCTTCAAAGGCAAGAAAATGGCTGGTCACATGGGCGCAGCCCGCGTGACGACGCAAAACCTTCAGGTTGTCCGTACGGACGCCGACCGTGGTCTGATCATGGTCAAAGGCGCTGTACCGGGATCGAAGGGTGGCTGGGTTACGATCAAGGACGCGATGAAGAAGCCGACTCCTGAGAACGTTATCCTGCCTGCCGCGCTGAAGTCCGCGTCTGCGGCCGCCGAGAAGGCTGCCGAGGAAGCTGCCGCCGCTGCTGCTGCGGAGGCTGAAGCCGCTGCTGCCGCTGCTGCAGAAGCAGAACAGGCCGCAATGGAAGCTGCTGCAGCCGACGAAGCGAAGACCGATGTAGTTGCTGAAGCAGAATCTGCTGAAGCTGAGAAGAAGGACGGTGAGGCATGAAACTCGACGTGATCAAACTGGACGGCAAGAAAGCCGGATCGGTCGATCTTGGCGACGAGATCTTCGGTCTTGAGCCACGGACCGACATTCTGCACCGTGTGGTCCGCTGGCAGCGCAACAATGCGCAGGCCGGTACCCACAAGGTAAAAACGCGGTCGGAAACAAGCTACTCCACAAAGAAGATCTATCGCCAGAAAGGCACCGGCGGCGCACGCCACGGTTCCCGGAACGCTCCGATTTTCCGCGGTGGCGGTATCTATAAGGGTCCGACCCCGCGCAGCCACGGCCACGAGTTGACAAAGAAGTTTCGTAAGCTTGGTCTTAAGCACGCGTTGTCTTCGAAAGCAGCAACCGGCAATCTGGTCATTCTGGACGAGGCATCCGCAAAGGACGCCAAGACCGGTGCATTGGCCAAACAGGTCAAAGACCTGGGCTGGAAGCGTGCGTTGATCATCGACGGTGCGACACTGGACGAAAACTTCGTCGTGGCGTCGCGCAACATCGACACAATCGATGTGCTGCCGACGATGGGCGCGAATGTCTATGATATCCTGAAGAGTGACACTTTGGTGATCACGAAAGCAGGGATCGAAGCGTTGGAGGCTCGACTAAAATGAGCATGAAGACCGAACATTATGACGTAATCCGCAAGCCGATTATCACAGAGAAAACCACCATGGCGTCCGAATATGGCGCGGTTGTTTTTGAAGTGGCGATCGACGCGAACAAACCGCAGATCAAAGAAGCCGTTGAAGGTCTCTTTGGTGTCAAGGTGAAGGCCGTGAACACGACAATCACCAAAGGCAAAACAAAGCGGTTCCGCGGCCAGCTGGGCAAACGGAAAGACGTCAAGAAGGCCTATGTGACGCTTGAAGAAGGCAACACAATAGACGTTACCACAGGCCTTTGATAGAAGGCTTCGAATCGTCGGCCCCGGACCTCCGGGGCTGATGCATTTCTAAACCGGGACCGCCCTGCAAAGGGTATGGCCCAAAGCTAACGGAAGACAGAAAGCATGGCACTAAAGTCGTATAAGCCGACGACGCCAGGCCAGCGTGGGCTGGTTCTGATCGACCGTTCGGAGCTTTGGAAAGGCCGTCCTGTTAAGGCTCTCACTGAGGGACTTAGCAAGAAAGCAGGCCGGAACAACACCGGACGGATCACGATGCGTCGTCGTGGTGGGGGCGCCAAGCGTCTTTACCGTATTGTAGATTTCAAGCGGAACAAGCTTGGTATGGCCGCAATGGTCGAGCGGATCGAATATGATCCGAACCGCACTGCGTTTATCGCACTTGTTAAGTACGAAGACGGCGAGCAGGCGTATATCATTGCACCACAGCGTTTGGCCGTTGGCGATCGGGTGATCGCGGGCGCCAAGGTTGACGTGAAGCCGGGCAACGCGATGCCGTTCTCGGGAATGCCGATCGGAACAATCGTACACAACATCGAGATGAAGCCAGGCAAAGGCGGCCAGATCGCCCGCGCAGCTGGAACATATGCTCAGTTTGTTGGTCGTGACGGTGGCTACGCGCAAATACGTCTGTCCTCGGGTGAGCTTCGTCTCGTTCGTCAGGAATGCATGGCGTCTGTCGGCGCGGTGTCAAACCCCGACAACTCGAACCAGAACTTGGGTAAGGCAGGTCGTAACCGCCACAAGGGCATCCGCCCATCTGTGCGTGGTGTTGTTATGAACCCGGTCGATCACCCGCATGGTGGTGGTGAAGGTCGTACGTCTGGTGGCCGTCACCCGGTCAGCCCCTGGGGCAAGCCGACAAAGGGTGCCCGCACCCGGAACAAAAACAAGGCGTCGTCGAAGCTTATCCTGCGTTCGCGTCACGCTAAGAAGAAGGGCCGTTAATCATGAGCCGTTCAGTATGGAAAGGCCCCTTCGTCGACAGCTATGTCCTGAAGAAGGCCGAAAAATCGCGTGAATCGGGTCGCAACGAGGTCATCAAGATCTGGTCGCGTCGCTCGACGATCCTGCCGCAATTCGTTGGTTTGACCTTTGGTGTCTACAACGGCCGCAAGCACATCCCGGTAAACGTTTCCGAGGATATGATCGGTCAAAAGTTTGGTGAATATTCGCCAACTCGCACCTACTACGGTCACGCCGCTGATAAAAAAGCGAAGAGGAAATAAGTCATGGGCAAGGAAAAGAATCCGCGCCGTGTGGCGGACAACGAAGCGATGGCAAAAACGCGCATGTTGCGCACGTCACCGCAGAAATTGAACCTCGTGGCGACGATGATCCGCGGTAAGAAAGTTGAAAAGGCCCTTTCGGACCTGACTTTCTCGAAAAAGCGGATTTCGGACGATGTGAAGAAGTGTCTTCAGTCGGCCATCGCAAACGCGGAAAACAACCACAACCTTGATGTGGACGAGCTGGTCGTGGCGGAAGCCTATGTCGGCAAGAACCTGACGATGAAGCGGGGACGTCCACGTGCCCGTGGCCGTTTTGGTCGCATCATCAAACCGTTCTCGGAACTGACAATCAAAGTCCGCCAAGTTGAGGAGCAAGCCTGATGGGTCATAAAGTAAACCCGATCGGCATGCGGCTTCAGGTCAATCGGACCTGGGATAGCCGTTGGTATGCTGACACGAAGGATTATGGAAATCTTCTGATGGAAGACATCCGTATCCGTGCATTCATCAAAGATGAGTGCAAGCAGGCTGGCATCAGCCGTGTGATCATCGAGCGTCCGCACAAGAAGTGCCGCGTTACGATTCACACAGCGCGTCCTGGCGTGATCATCGGCAAGAAAGGTGCAGACATTGAAGGTCTGCGTCGCAAGATTGCTTCGATGACTGACAGCGAGCTGCACCTGAACATCGTTGAAGTGCGTAAGCCCGAACTGGACGCTGCACTTGTGGCTGAAAGCATCGCGCAGCAGCTTGAGCGTCGTGTGTCTTTCCGTCGTGCCATGAAGCGGTCGGTCCAGAACGCAATGCGTATGGGCTCGCTTGGTATCCGCGTGAACGTTGCGGGTCGACTTGGCGGTGCGGAAATCGCTCGGACGGAATGGTATCGCGAAGGCCGCGTGCCGCTCCATACTCTGCGCGCTGACATCGATTATGCTCTTTGCGAAGCGAAGACTGCCTATGGCATCATCGGCATCAAGGTCTGGATCTTCAAAGGCGAAATTATGGAGCACGACCCTGCGGCTCGCGATCGTCGCCAGCAGGAGCTTCAAGACGGTCCCGCACCTCGTGGTGCCGGCGGCCGCCGCAATTAAGGAGCGATAAAAGATGCTGCAACCAAAGCGCACAAAATTCCGCAAGATGCACAAAGGCCGCATTCGTGGTGAGGCCAAGGGTGGATCAGATCTGACATTCGGGACGTATGGCCTTAAGGCCACCGAGCCTGAGCGTGTAACGGCACGTCAGATCGAAGCCGCGCGTCGTGCCATGACGCGTCACATGAAACGTCAAGGCCGTGTGTGGATCCGCATTTTCCCGGATACACCGGTGACCTCCAAGCCCGTCGAAGTTCGTATGGGTAAAGGTAAAGGTTCCGTGGACTTCTGGGCATGTAAAGTGAAGCCGGGCCGCGTGATGTTCGAGATCGACGGTGTCACTGACGCTGTGGCTCGCGAGGCTCTTCGTCTTGCCGCGATGAAATTGCCGGTGAAAACCCGGACAATTGTTCGCGAAGATTGGTAAGATCAATCTGCCGGGGCCGCGCAGTGAGTTCTAAGTGAATTCGCGGGCTGTTATCGGAATGAGATTTGAAAAGGGCAGTGCGAAAGCACTGCCCTTTTTCTTTCGGCAGCCTGATAGGGGCTTTGCGCCAAGAAAACCCTCGAAATCTTCTGGGAAACTGTGACGTTCATCCGGCTGATTGGCGACGGTTTGGCCGCCCCAAATATCGAGGGGAGGACCGTTTTTTCTTTCCTCGTTGGCATCGCGCCTCGGTTGGCGTTGAGGGTGATGTGGAATGACAGTGCTCTCAAGCGAAGAGATGTCATCGCGTTCCTGTCGGGGCCGATTGGGTGGGATACCCGAGAAACCAAGCCTTTTGACCATGACTATTTTCACTAGGCGTTTTCGGCCACTATTTGGTGATGCCGTCAAAAGGAGCATCCTCAGTGCTTGCCCGAGCCATCTTCAGTGTCCTCGTCTTAGCAACCACAGCGCAGGCGGGCGATATGATCAATGGCACAAACATCTACCCGCTCAATCTCCCGGTGATTGACCTTGAGATGGGCACCTACAACACCTCCGATAACATGGGATGGCTTGAAATCGACGGCCCTCGCGTGCCGTAAGGCCAGGTCGCTGTACGGGAGCCGGGCATAATTTCAACGACAGCACTTCCAACGTGACAGGGCTTTGTGTCTATGGCGAAGGTATCGACCGTTTCATTATGGAATACGCTGTCCAAAAAATGCCACGCCCAGTCAAATGGAAGATCACCGAGACGACGGGTCGCCACACCGGGCCAAGCGGGTGAGGGGACCGCGTCAAGTCGCGCTGCAGGCCACGCCGCGGCGGGTGACGATGTGGATGGGTGACGATGTGGATGGGTGACCTCTCATTTCGGAAATAAGGGCGTGATGGCCGGCGGCATAATCTCACCCTGGTGACGGCCCGCAATTTCTTGCAGAATTTCCTACACTGCACTCGTCTCATTCGCGCTTTGCGGGTATGAGACGTTCATGAGCCAAATCCGATCCCTATTTGTGACCCCGCTTTATCACGCCACGCTGCCAGAACATGGCGCACCCATTGATGCCGCTGAACTGGAGGCGTCATGCCTGTCTATCGCTGAAGATGACGAGGCAGGGCAGGACTGGTGCGAGGCCAACGATTTTCCCGGCTATACCAGCTACGCAAGCCTCACCGATCTTGGGTGGCGCTTTCCGATCTTTGCCGACCTGATCAAAGTGCTCGACGTGCATGTCGCGGCCTTTGTTGAGACACTCGACTTCGATCTGGGTGACCGGAAGATTGTGATGGAGGATATCTGGATCAACATCCTTCCCGAAGGTGGCATCCACACGGCCCACATTCATCCGCATTCGGTGATCAGCGGTACAACCTATGTCGCGATGCCCGAAGGAGCGAGTGCGATCAAATTTGAGGACCCGCGCCACGCCATGATGATGGCTGCGCCGCCGCGCAGGGCAGATGCGCGCGAAGGTTTGAAGGCCTTTGTCTACGTGGCACCGACTGTGGGTGATGTGCTGTTATGGGAAAGTTGGCTGCGGCACGAAGTGCCGATGAACATGGCCGAGGACGATCGGATCAGTGTGAGTTTCAATTATAAGTGGGACAGCTGACGCCCAACCTTCTTTTTGGAGCAAATCCTCTGGCGAGGTCTGGAGGAGCTAAGCCCCTCCATTGGATCGTGGTTAAAGGCCGTGAAAGCAAAGTCCTTAAGAGACCCAACCTTTGACTTTGCGCCAGACAGATTTCCTCTCAGGTACGTCAATGTCGGCACCGGCAACAACGTCGCTGCCTTTCAGTTCCGGCAGGCGCGCCCTCAAAATGTTGCTCGTCCGGCTGCACGGTGGCCTGCGCGGCCACCTCGGGTGTCATTTCCTCAAACACATCAAGCTTGGAGAGTGTCTCGGGGCCGGCTATTCCATCGCCATCAAGCCTATGAGACTCTTGAAACGTTTTCACGGCAGCGGCTGTTCTTGATCCGAAAACCCCGTCCGCCCCGATGCGAAGACCGACGTGAAGCTTTTTCACTGCAGCGCCGCGCGATCCTTTGTGCAAACGTACCAATTCATGCAGACCCATAGCTGTAAATGTGTCGGGGTCCGCAATCCCGTCGATGGTCAGGCCGTTCGCAGATTGAAAATCACGCAAAGCTGTCTCGGTCCCGGGACCAAAATCACCGTCTGCGGTCACACCCAAACGTTCCCGAAGGCGCTTTACGGGCGCAGCCTCGAGGCCTTTTCTCAAAATAGATATTTTTATCCTTCGCTGTTTCAATGTGCCGAGTCTATCTGCATTGCAGTGGCCTGTGCATGGGAAGGTTGCGGTAACTTTCCCCCTTGCTAAATCGCCCTGAAGACAAGGGTTGCCAAGGGCTTATTCCCCGCCTATACGCGCCCTCTACTGTCCACTCCACCGGAATCAGGGTCACGCTTTGTAGCGGCTCTCCGGTGATGTTGAAAAAGGAAGATCGGCGATGGACGCCAATGAACTGCGGGATAAGACCCCCGACCAGCTCCGTGATGAGCTCGCAAACCTCAAGAAAGAGGCCTTCAACCTCCGGTTTCAGCAGGCCACTGGCCAGTTAGAAAACACTTCGCGTATGCGCATCGTGCGCCGGAGTGCGGCACGGGTAAAGACCATTTTGAACCAGAAAGCGGCGGCTGCCGCTTCGGAGGCGTAAGATATGCCAAAAAGAATCCTCACAGGCACCGTCACCAGCGACGCAAACGCGCAGACCATTACCGTTTCGGTCGAACGCCGTTTCACGCATCCGGTCATGAAGAAAACAATCCGTAAGTCCAAGAAATACCGGGCTCACGATGAGGCGAACACATTTAAGACGGGCGATATGGTCCGTATTCAGGAATGCGCGCCAAAGTCGAAGACGAAACGTTGGGAAGTGTTGGCTGAATAAGGCTGCACTGCTCTAATTTTAGCGAAACCCTGGGGCCAATGACTGCAAAGCGGTCCCACAGGTCGGGAGAAACCAAATGATCCAGATGCAGACCAACCTGGATGTTGCTGACAACAGCGGCGCTCGCCGTGTTCAGTGCATCAAGGTGTTGGGTGGTTCCAAGCGTAGATACGCATCCGTCGGCGACGTTATTGTTGTCTCGGTAAAGGAAGCCATTCCTCGTGGTCGTGTGAAAAAGGGGGACGTGCGTAAAGCCGTCGTCGTTCGCACCGCCAAACAAGTGCGCCGTGAAGATGGTACCGCTATCCGTTTTGATAGCAACGCCGCGGTAATCCTCAACAACAACAACGAGCCGATCGGCACCCGTATCTTCGGGCCAGTTGTTCGCGAGCTGCGCGCAAAGAACTTCATGAAAATCATCTCGCTCGCCCCGGAGGTGCTGTAAGATGGCTGCTAAGCTTAAATCCGGCGACAAAGTCGTCGTCCTTGCTGGCAAGGACAAAGGCAAAGAAGGCTCGATCACTTCTATTGATCCGAAGGCTGGTAAGGCCGTGGTTGATGGTGTGAACATGGCGATTCGCCATACCAAGCAATCTCAGACCGATCAGGGTGGGCGTAAGCCGATCGCCGTGCCGGTCCCGCTTTCGAACCTGTCGATGGTAGACAGCAACGGTAAAGCAACGCGCGTCGGCTTCAAAGTGGAAGACGGCAAGAAAGTGCGTTTCGCCAAGACCACGGGAGACGTGATCTGATGCTTGATACAGCAACATACACCCCGCGCCTTCTGGCTGCTTATCGCGAGACAATTCGTCCTGCGATGAAGGAAGAGTTCTCTTACAAGAACGACATGCAAATTCCGCGTTTAGACAAGATTGTTCTGAACATTGGTGCTGGCGCTGAATCGGTCAAAGACTCCAAGAAAGCCAAGTCGGCTCAGGAAGATCTGACCAAGATCGCCGGTCAACAGGCCGTCATCACGAAGGCAAAGAAATCCATCGCTGGTTTCCGCGTTCGCGAAGATATGCCGCTGGGGACCAAGGTCACGCTGCGTGGCGACCGCATGTACGACTTTCTTGATCGCCTGATCACCATCGCCATGCCTCGCATCCGTGACTTCCGCGGCGTGAAGGGCTCATCGTTCGATGGTCGTGGCAACTACGCCATGGGCATGAAAGAGCACATCGTTTTCCCGGAAATCGACTTTGATAAAGTCGACGAGGTCTGGGGACTGGATATCATCATCTGCACCAACGCCAATACGGATGCAGAAGCCAAGGCGCTGTTGAAGCATTTCAACATGCCGTTCAACAGCTGAGCCTGGGAGAGATTTACAGATGGCAAAGAAAGCAATGATCGAACGCGAAAAGAAGCGTCAAGCACTGGTGGACAAGTATGCCACTAAGCGTGCTGCGCTGAAAGTAATCGCGAACGACGATAGCAAGCCGATGGAAGAGCGTTTTAAAGCGCGCCTCAAGCTTGCGAAACTGCCGCGCAACAGTTCGGCTACACGTCTTCACAACCGATGTCAGCTGACGGGGCGTCCACACGCCTATTACCGTAAGCTGAAAATGTCGCGGATCGCGCTGCGTGATCTTGGCTCTGCAGGCCAAGTTCCCGGCATGGTCAAGTCAAGCTGGTAAGGGGGTATTAAAAAATGAACGATCCTCTTGGTGATATGCTGACGCGCATTCGAAATGCGCAGTTGCGTGGTAAATCCACAACCCAGACGCCGGCCTCCAAGCTGCGCAAATGGGTTCTTGAAGTGCTGGCGGACGAAGGTTACATCCGCGGCTTCGAAGAGACGACCGGTAAGGATGGCCATCCGGCTATCGACATCAGCCTGAAGTACTACGAAGGCACTCCGGTTATTCGCGACCTCAAGCGCGTGTCGACCCCTGGTCGTCGTGTGTACATGGGCGTCAAAGACATTCCATCGGTCCGTCAGGGTCTGGGCGTGTCAATCGTGTCAACGCCGCAGGGCGTGATGTCGGATCAAGCAGCACGGTCAGCCAATATCGGCGGCGAAGTGCTCTGTACGGTCTTCTGAGGAGGGAACCATGTCTCGAATTGGGAAAAAACCGGTAGAGCTGCCATCGGGTGTAGAAGCATCCGTGTCGGGTCAGACCGTCACTGTCAAAGGCCCGAAAGGCCAGCGACAGTTTACTGCAACAGACGATGTGTCGATTTCGGTCGACGGCAACGTCGTCAAAATCGAACCGCGCGGCAGCTCCAAGCGCGCCAAACAACAGTGGGGCATGAGCCGCACTATGGTTGGCAACCTGGTCACTGGCGTATCGAGTGGCTTCAAGAAGGAGCTTGAGATCAGCGGTGTTGGTTACAGGGCTCAGATGCAGGGAAATATCCTGAAGCTGAACCTTGGTTACAGCCACGATGTGAACTTCGAAGTGCCCGAGGGTGTGACAGTCACAGCCCCGAAGCTGACGGAAATTACCGTTGAAGGCATTGATCAGCAACTCGTCGGCCAAGTCGCGGCTAATATCCGTGAATGGCGTGCGCCCGAGCCCTACAAGGGCAAGGGTATCAGGTACAAAGACGAATATATCTTCCGTAAGGAAGGTAAGAAGAAGTAAGGACCGGACACATGGCACTTTCCAAAAGAGAGCTGTTCCAGAAGCGCCGCATGCGCGTCCGGAACAAACTTCGCAAAGTGAACGCGGGGCGCGTGCGCCTTTCGGTTCACCGTTCCAACAAGAACATCAGCGTCCAGCTGATCGACGATTTGGCCGGCACAACGCTTGCTTCTGCTTCGTCGCTTGAGAAGGACCTTGGTGTTGTTGGCAAGAACAACATTGAAGCGGCAACCAAAGTCGGCACGGCCATCGCGGAGCGCGCCAAAAAGGCGGGCGTCGAAGAGGCTTATTTCGACCGCGGCGGCTTCCTGTTCCACGGTAAGGTGAAGGCTCTGGCCAATGCCGCGCGTGAAGCAGGCCTGAAGATATAAAGCGTTTGGGCGGGGTTAATCCCCTGCCCTAAGTTCTGTGTAGGCTGGGGTTTGCCCCGGCATGCCGATGACCGGGGCCTTTTGGCACTTCGGTTGGACCAAGTGGCGCCACGGCGCAAAGATGGAATGAGGAGGCCAGCATGGCCAGAGATGACAATCGGGGTGGCAATCGCCGCAACCAACGCGACGAGACCCCAGAATTCGCTGACCGCCTGGTCGCGATTAACCGCGTTTCCAAGACCGTTAAGGGTGGCAAGCGCTTTGGCTTCGCAGCTCTCGTCGTCGTCGGCGATCAGAAGGGCCGCGTTGGTTTCGGCAAGGGTAAAGCGAAAGAAGTGCCCGAGGCGATCCGCAAAGCCACTGAGCAAGCCAAGCGCCAGTTGATCCGCGTGCCTCTGCGCGAAGGTCGCACGTTGCATCACGACATTGACGGTCGCCACGGTGCGGGCCGCGTTGTCATGCGTTCGGCCCCGACCGGTACTGGCATCATTGCTGGTGGTCCGATGCGTGCTGTGTTCGAGATGCTCGGCATTCAGGACGTTGTCGCCAAATCGCTGGGTTCGCAGAACCCTTACAACATGATCCGCGCCACAATTAACGGCCTGACAAAGCAGTCGAGCCCGCGCTCGGTTGCTCAGCGCCGTAGTAAGAAAGTCGCTGATATCCTGCCAAAGCGTGATCAAGCGCCCGCGGCTGCAGCTGAGACCGAGGAGGCCTGAAGCACATGGCAAAAACAATCGTCATAAAGCAGATCGGGTCTCCGATCCGTCGCCCACAAGACCAGCGTGCTACGTTAATCGGTCTGGGTCTTAACAAGATGCACAAGACTCGCGAACTTGAGGACACGCCGTCCGTTCGCGGTATGGTTAACAAGATCCCGCATCTGGTAGAGATTATAGAGGAGCGCGGCTAACGCCGAACTTTTCCAAAGTATTTGGGGCTCCGACCGAAAGGTCGGAGCCTTTTCCATTTGTTTTCCTGGGCAATTTGCGCGGGGTTCCGACTTTGTCTCTGTTTTGCGGCGCCGTTCTGACGGCTGCCGCAAACGCCGGCGCCGGCACCGTGGTGGCAAGTAACCTGCGTCAGACACGGGATGCGTCTCTCTGGCTTGCTCTGACTGGCGCGTGAGACAATCAGCGCGGGGCGCGGCTGGTTTCGCCAAAACGCATGATCCTGTTGTGTTCTGCGAATAGTTCGGGCCACTCTGCGCGAGACATTCAGACAAGAGCTGGCATATGCAGATATCCGAAATTGCAAACCTAGACCGGCATCCGATTGCGCACCCTGATTTCGGGGCCGCGTGTCACTCAGAACTGAACCGTGCTGGGGTTCTTGTCCTGTCTGACTTCATCCGACCTGAGGCGCTTGCAGCCATGCGGGCCGAGGCGGTTGCGGTCGCGGACAAAGCGTATTTCTGCACGCAACAGCATTCGGTTTATCTGACGCCTCCTGACGCGACTTTCCCGTCCGAACATCCCAAAAACTGCCTGGTGCAATCGTCGAAGGGCTGTATTTGCGACGACGAGATCGCGGCAGCCTCACCGATGCGGGCGCTTTACGACGCGGCTGTTTTCCGTGATTTTATCCGGTTTGTGACGGGGCAGGCGGAGCTGCATCCTTACGCGGACCCATTGTCGTCTATCAACATTCACTACGCAAACCGCGGACAGGAGCTTGGCTGGCATTTCGACAATTCGTCATTTGCTATTACGTTTTTGATCCAAAAGCCGGACGCAGGCAGTCGCTTTGAGTATATCCGAGATCTGCGCGACGCGGATTCAGGCGAGATGAATTTCGATGGTGTCGGTGCGCTTTTGGATGGTGATGTTAAGCCGGATGTCCTTGCGATTGAGCCGGGAGGGCTGGTGTTGTTTCGCGGGCGAAATTCCATTCACCGCGTGTCGCCGAATGAAAGTGACCGCACACGCATCCTCGCGGTTTTGGCTTATAACTCTGAGCCGGGTATCGAATTGTCGGAAAGCGCGCGGAAGACATTTTACGGACGGCTGTCATAGTCGACAGGTTAACTATGAGGGCCTTGAGGGTCGGGCGCGACCTTGCCGTTCTTTCGGTGGTCGCGGCCCTTTTTTGGCTTACCGCCCGATGCTGGCATCCGTTGTGAACAGATAGTCATCTTCCGCAGAGTGACACGCAAGGCAGCCTTGCTCGGCGCCCTTTGCGACGCGACCCGCCAAAGACATGCCTGCTGGATTCTTGTCGAGCGTGCCGTCAGGCAGATACTTCACCCAAAACCAGTTCTGATTGTCGGAGTCGTACCCGTCTTCACGCTGGAACATCACGGTCAGCGCGGCAAGATGCGCGGCCGGATCGCCGATGACCTCGTCATAGGACACTTCTGCGGGTCCGTAGTTTCGCTTAACCACAAGCGCGCCGGTGTGACCGTTGATCGTGCCCTGTGTGTAGAACGTCTCAAGCATGGCTCCGTGCGGGTTGACGCCCTCATAGGGAAAGCCGTAAAGCGCGTTGTCGCCTGCAAGGCGGTCTGCTTCCATCAGGTCCCACAACAGCGCGGCATAGGCGGCGTCTTCGTCGGTTCCGAATTCCTGCGCCTGCACGCTTCCGGCCAGTGCAATGGCTCCGACGACTGTGGCAATTCCCAGTGATGCGTATTTCACGGTGTCCTCCCCTTTTTTGTTTGTGGGGCGATGATAGGACCAACCAAACCGCGCAATCTTCACTATTTCATCACCATTGCGTGCAAGAACTGTGATTGGCGCGAATGGATTGGATGGGGCAGTGTTGCGGTATGCACAAGTTCCTTGCACCATTTTTACTACTGGCCATCGCCCCGGTTCAGGCAGTTGCCGACAGCGGCGCGGTCTGCGTTCAAAACAGCTCGGATACGGCGTGGACCTTTGTGGCCCATGCCGACGGTGGGATGCGGCGGGTTGAGACGCTGGCGCCGGGCGGCCTTTTGTGTTCGGCCGGTCAGGCGATGGGCACGGTCGCGGTCTTTGAGACCAAGGAAGACCTTGAGGGGTGTTCGCTTCGTGTATCCCCGGGCAGTACGGCGCGACTTTTTGCGTTCCCAGGCGTTGATCTGTGTCGCTGGGAAAGCAGCTAGAACGCGCGTCGAGGACTTCATGCCCAAAACCGGAGTCGAAAACGCCACTTGATCCACCTCCCAACCCCGTCTATACGCCGCGCGTGGCCGCAAAATCGGCTGCGTAAACCTTATCAGAAATGCCGTGGTCGGCCGCTCCCGTCGCTGGGGGCCGCATCCGGCAAGGAGAAGCGACATGAAACTGAACGAACTCCGGGACAACCCCGGTGCAACAAAGAAGCGCAAGCGCGTTGGCCGTGGTCCGGGTTCCGGAACTGGTAAAACCGCAGGACGTGGTATCAAAGGTCAAAAATCGCGTTCGGGCGTGGCTATCAATGGCTACGAAGGCGGCCAGATGCCGCTCTACCAGCGTTTGCCAAAGCGCGGCTTTTCCAAACCGAACCGCAAGGCATATTCTGTTGTGAACCTTGGTCTGATCCAAAAATTCATCGACGAAAAGAAGATCGACGCCAAGAAGGACATCACCGAAGAGGCCCTGATAGAAAGCGGTCTTATCCGCCGTAGAAAAGACGGTATCCGCGTTCTCGCCAAGGGTGAATTCACCACTAAAGCGACGATTGCAGTCACCGGTGCGTCCAAGGCCGCGGTTGCTATGGTTGAAAAAGCGGGCGGATCACTGACAATCACATCCGCGTCGGCGGCTGAGTAACGACTTGTGAGCGGCGCCCGCGCCGCTTACATATCCCACAGGTTTTCCAGCGCCGCCGACCGGGAACCGGTTTGGCGGCGCTTTTATTGAAGAGAGACACGTATGGCATCCGCAGCAGAGCAAATGGCAGCCAACGTCAGCTGGTCAACGCTTGGAAAAGCGACCGAGTTGAGGCAACGCCTGCTTTTCACCATCGGCCTTCTGATCGTTTATCGTGTCGGGACATACATCCCGGTCCCGGGAATCGACGGGCAGGCGCTTCGTGACTTCATGGAACAAGCCGCAGGCGGGATCGCTGGCGTTTTGGGCATGTTTACGGGCGGCGCGCTTAGCCGGATGGGTATTTTTGCTCTGGGCATTATGCCGTATATTTCGGCGTCGATTATCGTTCAGCTTTTGTCCTCGATGTGGGCTCCGCTTCAGCAATTGAAGAAGGAAGGCGAGAGCGGCCGGCGCAAGATTACGCAATATACGCGCTATGGCACGGTCTTTCTGGCCACAGTGCAGGCTTATGGCCTGGCGGTTTCGATGCAGGCCGGCGGGCTTGTGACAAGCCCGGGTTGGTTCTTTATTTCGTCGACGATCATCACGCTGGTTGGCGGTACGATGTTCCTGATGTGGCTGGGTGAGCAGATCACCGCGCGCGGCGTTGGCAACGGTATTTCGCTGATCATTTATGTGGGCATCATCGCCGAATTGCCTGGTGCGTTGGCGCAGTTCTTTGCGCAGGGACGCTCGGGGGCGATCTCGTCGGCTGTGATCCTTGGTGTTATTGTGATG
>CAJQNG010000175.1 GCA_905479635.1 uncultured Boseongicola sp.
CGGTGGACCCAAATGCTGCGAGATGCACGAACGTCCACTCTGGGGAAGCTGCAATGCGACGTCGGATCAGTTGGCCAATGGCCGGTTAGGGCCGATCCTTCGATCTTCAAGCTCTGCACGTGTGAAGTGCGCTCATACGCATCGTGGTAGGTCTGGGCTTAGTGCCTGGCGAGCTTTCTGGCGTTTTCGTCTTTCATGATTAAGCACGATCGCAATATGCGGCGGGCCTCATCCTCTCCTTCTTGGCCAACGAGGTTCTGCCACGAAGCCGTATCTCGAATACCGTCCAGTGTACCGTCGACAAGGAGATCAAGTTGTTCCTCGGTGTACGGGGTTGTACGATCTGCGGACTCGTCACGCACCCAAGATGGCAGATCCCAATCGTGGAATTCGAGCGTTTCTGGTTTAGGCTTGTTGCTCATGAATCACCATCGTCCGCGGAGGGCGCTCAGGCCCAGTTCAGCACATGTCTGTTGCGTTCAAAGCTGAGCGTAGCGCCAGAGCACCAGTTCGTCCAGTCGGGTGATCTTGTGATCTGCGATGGGATCGAGCACCTCGGGCATCCAGGCTTGCGGATCGACATTGTTTATCTTTGCTGTTTCGATCAGCGTATACCCGAACAGCGTTACATTCATCCGAAGTAGATTGCAGATTGATTCCGCATTGCCGTCATTCAAGTTCCTTGAATGCTGCGCGATGCACCAACGGCAGCTTTGGCGGGCCGCACCGCAGCATGGCGAGGTCACGGCGAGTGACCGCTAAGGGCCGTCCTCGACCTCGGTTGTATGCTGCGGGCGCGAAATACCGCGATCTCAAACGCGGTTGGTTAGGGCTCCTTGCTGCCGTTAGCCGCATCGCAACGATCCTGCCAAACGATCTGGCCCCGACCAACATGAACGGCCCATACCGGCCATTGACCATGCCCTCCGAATGCTGCGGTGCGGCCCGTCGAACCGGTCATTCGCTGCAAGCGCACAATCCGGCGATGGTCGAATTCACACTTCCGGGACGAAGCGGACATCAACCGGTGTCAACGTGATCGGATTTGTCAGACTTACACCGTGTGCCTATGATGGATTTAAACTTCGATGGTGGCCCGTCTGGGCTGGCTTAACAATTTTTTCTTTGCAAAGAGGTGAATGCGTGCTTTTTCGCGGACTACTTTTGGCCATTGTCACCGCCAGTATGGCCTCTGCGCAGGAGGTGAACATCCGAGATGGGCAGAGCCTGTACAACACGTACTGTTGGCAATGCCATGGCCGAGATGCAACAGGAGACGGGCCGATGGCGGAAATGCTCGCCATTGTGACACCTGACCTAACAAGACTCTCCGCACGACAAGGCGGAACCTTTCCAACAGAAGCTGTCGCGAGGAAAATTGATGGGCGTGCGCCCCTGCTTGCCCACGGTGGGGAGATGCCCATCTTCGGACCCTTTCTAGAAACTGACCAAAACGTCGCTTTGCCCCTAGCAAGTGGACAGCCAATGATGACGGGTCTGCCACTCGCAAATGTTGTCGTCTATCTGGAGTCAATACAGGTGGAGTGATCCAAGATCACACCTTGCGACTGGGACAAACCTGCATCTGATGTCACCAGTTTCTTCGGCGGCGACGCCACAGCTCCACAGAATTAACCCACGGGAGACGGCATATGGAGTTCGACTTTTCTAGTTCGGTGGCGGCAGCGCTTGCGGCAATCGTCGTGGTTCTTGTTTTGGAAGAATGGGCTTTCTTTGCGGCGAGAACCAAATCTCAGCGAGCTATGATCACCGGGGCTGCGGTGTTCGTACTCGTGATAATCTTCAATCTGTTACCTGGGGTCGTTTTCTAAACCGTGATCTGAAAAACAGAAGTCGCACTGACCCAATCTGATTGCAGAAACGACCTGTTCTGCCCGCACGTCTTCCTTGGGCTCGAAGCAGCCATTCGCTACAGGATGAACCAATGACTACTGTGCGGGACGAAGCGGACGCGGCTAGTTTCCCAGAAGTAGCAGGACGAAAGCGAGGGCGCCCCACGCGGCAATCCCCGGAAGTACAACCCAGTATTGCACCTCTTTGGGTAGGTTCCATCCTTTCACGCCTCTTGCTGCTTTGACAGTCCACAAACATGCAATTGGCCAGTACACGGTGACGCCCAGAGCTGCGCTTAGAACTAGTGGGGACCATGAGGTTTCTAGAAAATGCCCAACAAGTCCGAGGCCAAGCAGAGGTACGTAGAAGACAAGATCCGCCCCCGCATAACCCTTGAAAAAGGCTACCCCGACCTCAGTGATCCGCTCGGAAGGCTCTTGTGTGCCCATTCGTATTCCAAGGGTATAACTTACCGCGGCCGGGCATTGAGCTGCCACGAGATAGACGAAGAGCAACCAGCCGGGAACGTGAATAATCCAGAAAGCGATGTTAGCCATGGTGTCCTTCGATGTGTGCCGTCAGCGTAGAAATGGATCATACAATTGAAAAAACCAGACCGACGAGCGGCAGAAAGGAACCCCTAGCGGCCGTTCCGAATTCGCGAACCTCATACGACACCCAAGAATATGACTTGACCGGGGTCCTGTTCCACTTGGGCAATGCCGCAGTTAATGGAGCGCATACCTTTACCAAGCCGTACGAGCCTTTCATCCTGGGCTGGTGCCAATGTGAGTGGGTTGACGAAGGCGGTGGCCGGCCCTGCGTTCTAGTTGGTTAAGACACCAATCCCCGCACCCACGGCAGCGCCTTCAACGCAGCGACCGTCAGCCAACACCTCTCCAGCGGCGCAGCCGATTGCGCCGCCTATGATGGCACGCTCCAAGTTGGAATTGGCACTGTCACAAGCGGAAACTCCCAAAATGGCAACAACTGCTGTGAGGCTAAGAATTTTTTGCATTTCGAACTCCTTGGGTCTTGTGAAGTAAGGATAAACCCGTGTCGAAGGTCGGACATCGAAACAGGTGTTTGCACTTCTGCAGTTAAAGAGCCACCAAGAAATGCAATTCCGGACGCGCTGAGATCTGAGAGCGGCCACTAAGTATCTAGCTCTCGCGGGCTCCCCGGATCTCGCTGATGGCTCATCGGACCGATCGCCAGGTTTTAGCCTCAGTGTCGTTTCCTTCGTCCTGATATTGCTTTGCCTTTTGCGCTGCCTCTGCCTCGGCTCTGTCGCCATGTGCATTGTACAGCGATCGTGCGTATTCTGCGATCTTCGCCACTTCCATATGTGGGTCTCCTTTAGTTTTGCGTCCTGCCAGAGTGGAACTTCGCCAAACACTTTTGTGAACAGACCATCACAATTTCCGTTCTAGCGACATGATCCACGTCAATCTGTAGGGAGCGTCCGCAGTGGGCTCTTTGCAGCCATCGGAGCTTATGCAGAATGTGACCCTTGAGCCGCCAAGCCTCGATGAGGACGGCCCTTAGCTGCCGCTCGTCGGTCGATCTGATGCTGCGCCGCAGCTTCGCTAGACCGGCCATTCGTGCATCGTGCAGCATGTTCTTGGGCCAAAAGACCGCAACGCGGACGGAGCAGTCATCAGAACCTCCGGTTGATGGCGCAGCGAATGGAGCGGCAAGAATGAGGTTGGCCCCATTTAATACCGAAATGCA
>CAJQNG010000176.1 GCA_905479635.1 uncultured Boseongicola sp.
TACTTCTGCTTGGGGATTTTGTCACGGCGCGTGGCGTTGAATTTGTGCGGCATCTATAGCATCCTGAAGAGAATAGTCCGCACAAGTATTAGCGGAGGCGCGATCCCTGCAACAAGGCCCCGGCCAAGATGGTTGTCGCTCAACAATTACGCGCGGCTGTCTAAAATTTCGATTTTGTAGAGGCCCATTTTTTCATCAGACGTGAGCAATGGTACGTTCTCTGTTTGACTTTGTACGATGAGCATTCGATCAAATGGATCTCGGTGATGAAAATCCAGAGTAGCTAGGCTGATCATATGGCGGTCTGAAAACCCCAAACGTTCAAACCCTTCCTCAGAAACCGCTGCGCAAACTTCTGGAACATTTGCGTCCAGCTTTCCGAGCCTAACTTTGATCGCGATCTCCCACAGGACAACGGGGCTCACTATCGGTTCCTCGGACATGAAAACCCGCCGTGCCTTAAGACCAAGACGTTCAGAGTCTATCAACCACCAAAGAAGCGCCTGCGTATCGACAAGTACGCGCACTTAAGAGGTGCCCTCGAAATCGGACAGGATGTCTTGGTCTTCATCATCAAAACCATCTGGAATAGAGATTTTACCTTTAAGAGACCCAGGAGTGCGTTTACCAAACTCACCGTCGCTCAGGATCAGCTTGAAGCGACCCTTTTTGGCACCCTGACGCGTGATTTCGACTGGAACACCAGCGGCTACCATGTCCAGAATTTCTGATAAACGTGCTTTTGCTTCTCGTAGTGTGAATTGTTCCGACATTTGCAGATCTCCCAACTGTGACTACATATAGAAAAAGAGGTCCCACATGTCAATGTTGCAACCAAGTTGAAATGTCCGTCGTTCCGCAAAGTAGTATCCGTGTTGATCAAGCGCTGTTTTCGGACCAGTTTCTCCCGTCGCGAAGCAACGCATTTGCTACGACAACAAGCTTTCGCATGATGGCAGTGAGTGCCACTTTGGGTGGTTTGCCCGCCTGGACGAGTTGATCGGGCGTTGTCACACTAACTTTTCTAAGTCGAAATATCGAAGTTTTTGAAAATACGTTTTACTGGATTTCAACGACTTACGCGATTTCAAGTCCCATCAAGAAGACGAAATCTGCCGATAACTGAGTTAATGTGACAACACCCGCGACGCGGCCTAGCAACCCGGGAGGCTTGATTTGGCCGATCCCCTTGCCAAAATAAACTAATCTACCTGTAAGGCGAGAAAATCTGTCCGCCGGGCCCGAAACTGGAGTTTTTCAACAGAATAAGCCCAATCTTACAATAATTCTGCGTCGCCGCGAACGGCCGCTATCCGTGGAGGCCAAAAGCGTAACAAAATCAAGGGAGGTTAACCAAGAATTGCGGCCAAGTCGTCCTGAGGCTGTTGTCGCACTTCCATATCTAGGCCACTTTGAATGTGGTTCAGATGTGACATGAGAAGCTTTTCAGCCTGCTCTGGATCACGTGACTGGATCGCTTGAAGTATCTTGGTGTGTTCGTCATCGGGACAGCTCGCGTTCTCCGAGGAACCGAATAGACCCACAATCAATGAGGTGCGCGTGACGAGTTCTCGCATCATACGTGAGATGAAATTGTTTCCGGTTGCTTGAGCGAGTTTAGTGTGAAATTCGCCGGACAGTCGAATGATCTCTGTGCGTTCGTTCTGTGCGCGTGCTGCATCTTCAAGCGCGATATGATCTGTAAGAAGTGCTAAACTAATCTCACTCGGGCCTTGTGCCAGCTGCCTAACAAGCGGCGGCTCAATCAGCATTCGGGCCGCAAAGACGTCATTCGCCTCAGCCTTGTCGGGGCAGGCAACATAGGCGCCGCGATTTGAGTGTAGATCGATGATTCCCTGACTTGAGAGAAGCAGAAGTGCTCGCCGAACACGCATGCGACCCACGCCAAAGGTCTCGCAAAGGCGCGCCTCGCTCAGCTTGGTGTTAGGAGCCAATCGTTGCTCCATGACAGCCTTGTAGATCCGCTCAACAATCAGATTTTCATCAGGTTCCGATGATAAATCCGTTTTATCTTGACGGTTTGCCAGAGAATTGACGCTCACAGTGTGACCTTTCAAGATCGATTTGTTTAACAGCATATGGCGACGGACAGCGCTCAAACTCAAGGGAGTGTACGGCAAATCTTTGAAAATTGTAGACCAAATTGCTAAAACTGTTGACATAGATTGTTAACAATCGTGAACTTGAAGAGCGGCAAGAGTGGTGCGTCCATCAAACTGCCGACCCAAAATGGCGTTTAAGTCGTCGAAATCGAATTCAACGGGAGTTTAGACATGCAACGTAGAACACTTATGAAAGCCGCGCTGACGGCAGTGGCCCTCACCTCGTTTCAGGCCACGTCGGCATTAGCGGAAAATACAGTTCTAAAGATCGGCTTTGTTGGCGTGACCAGTGGTCCCGCTGCAGCCTGGGGGATCTCGAACCAACGTTCGATGGAAGCCCGCGCGGCCTGGATCAATGAGACCGGTGGTTACACGATCGGCGGTACGACTTATGACATCGAGATCGTGTCATTCGATGACCAGAAAGATCCCAAGCGCGCGATTGCGGGTATGGAAAAGATGGCTCAGGAGGGCATTCACTATGTCGTCGGCCCGAACGTCGATGATGGCGCGGCTGCGGTGCGTCCGGTGGCGGAGTCCAACGGGATCATGTATTTCCCATACGCTTTCCCAAAATCTCTTTATCAAGCTCCTGCATCCAATGCCGTTCTCGGCATGGTTGCCAACTATCAGTCGGGGCCATCGATCTACAAATACTTGATGGAAGAAAAGGGTGTCAAAACCGTTGCTTTCATTGCGGCAAACGAATCTGATCCGCTCAGCCAGCGTGACGGTGGGGTTGAAGCAGCCGAGGCTCTTGGGCTTGAGGTTGTTTCTGCCAACGTGACATATCAAGTTGACACCACCGATTTCACACCAGTTCTGACGCCGGTTATGCGAGCGCAGCCTGATCTTCTTGTGTTGTCCGGTGTGTCGCCGGCGAATGCACCTCAACTCATCCGCTCTGCCCGTGAGTTGGGTTTTCAGGGTGTGATTTCGACAGAAACCGCACAAGACGCGGGCGTTCTGGCCGAAGGTGCCGGTGACTTGGCGAACGGGTTCATTTCGGTAGGTGGTGCGTCCACACCTGAACTGGCCTCACCGATGATGAACGAATTTGTACAGCGCTACACAGACATGTTTGGCGAGTACAACGACGAGTCAAATACGAAAGTTTATGCACTGGAATACATCCTTGAGACGCTCAAGGCTGATCCTGCAGCAATCACAGATGTGGACGCGTTCAAAGCAGCAATGGACACGTTTGAGGCACCGAACCCTTACATGAATGGCGATGCTAAGCTGCGCTATGTCGGTATGACGTCGTTTGGTCAACGCCGTCAGGTTGCTGTTCCACTGGTGGTGAATGTCTATCAGGACGGCGCATTCGAGACGCTGTTCGTCGCTGAAGTCGACTAAACGCCCTTTCTGCTTTTGGACCTTTCCTGAGCAGAACTACCTCGGGCCTCTTGGGCCCGGGGACTTTTTCAAGAAAGAATAACCCCATGGAACAGATACTGGCCAATGGCGTCTATCTGGGGTCCCAATACGCGATGATCGCGCTTGGTTTGACTCTGATCTTTGCCCTGATGAACGTCCTCAATTTCGCCCATGGGCAGATGTATGTGATCGGCGGTTTCGTCACCTATACATTCTACGGCCAGTGGGGTGTACCGTTTGTTTTGGCCCTTTTCATGTCATGCGTCACTTTGGCTATACTTGGGGCGCTCATAGAGAGGTTCCTATTCGCTCCAGTGATCAAAGGCTCCTCCCGCGAAGAAAGCACGATGTTGCTGGCCGCAGGCATTGCGTTCTTTCTGGATGCGGTGATCCTTTTGGTCTTTGGTGAAAAGCAGCGCGGCGTCCCAAAGATCGTCGACGGAGTTTTCAACTACGATTTCCGCCTGATCATGCCCTACGACCGAATTCTTATCTGTGTCCTGGCTATCTTATCGATCGTCGCGTTCATCGGCTTAATGCAATATACAAAGACAGGCCGCGCCTTGCGCGCACTGGCTCAAGATAGAACTGCGGCCCAGTTGATGGGCGTAAATGTGGATCGCTACTCAATGATCGGATTTGCGCTTGGCGCAATGCTCGCCGGTTTGGTTGGTGGTCTGCTGGTTACCATTACGGGTGTGAACCTAGGGATGGGCGGACCAACATCTATCAAGGCCTTCATGATGGTTATGATCGGCGGTGCCGGTGTGATTTCTGGCGCAATCTGGGGCGGCATTATCCTCGGGTTTATGGAGGCTATCGGCCTCGCGCTTCTCTATCAATACGGCGATATCACCTACTTGCTGATCTTCGTTTCGTTGATGATCTTTCTCGCCATCCGGCCTCAGGGCCTGATGGGCAAGCCTTGGGGTTGATCTGATGTTTAATGTTTCCGCGAAACAACTGACTGGCGTCGGTGTCTTCCTCTTTGCCATCTTCGTCGGCGTGCCTTTGATCATTGGTGCAACAGGCCGTTGGGATTTCTACTTTACGCTGACATCTGTGGCCCTTCTATCCATCGCAAGTGCAGGAGTCTGGCTGACATTTTATATTGGTCGGATCAACATCGGCCAAGGCGCATTTGCCCTGATAGGTGCCTATGTTTCCGCAATTCTGGTGGTCAAAGCAGGATGGTCTTTCTGGATATCGCTTCCCGCTGCGGGGTTTTTCGCAGCGCTGGTTGCTATTCTGATCGGCATCCCGATCCTGCGTTTGCGCGGCGTCTATTTTGCAATGATCACACTGGTTCTCACACAGGTTGTCACGTTGACGGCACTTGCCCTTCCAATCACGAATGGCGCGAAGGGGATGTCATCCATTCCGTTGCCATCAGGTGTATCGCTCTTCGGCATTCCTATCCTGCCCGACTTTGCAGGAATGGAGAACACCAAGTTGGCCTTCTACTACACCGCCTGCATCCTGATGATCGTGACCTATGCAGCACTCTACCGACTGGTAAATTCCCGCCTTGGCCACCTATGTCGCTCAATGCAGCAAAATGAGGAGTTGGCCAGCTCAATCGGGGTCAACATCGCCTACATTCGAATCGTGATTTTCGCCATCTCCAGCTTCTTTGGCGGCATTGGCGGGGCCATGTTCGGCTCCATCGCGCAATCGGTCTACCCATCCAGCTTTCAGGTTGTAGATTCAGTGAACTTTATGCTGAACTGTTTCCTCGGCGGTTTGGGCTATGTCTTTGGCCCCATGCTCGGCACGTTGGTGCTCTATTTTGGGTGGGACCTTCTGTTTGAATTCGGTAAATACCAGATGCTGATCTACTCAACGGTCCTGATCCTCATTATCCGCTTTCTGCCCAATGGCCTGCTGAGCTTGCGCATCGGCAAAGGAGGCGACAAATGAGCCCCCTTATTCAAGTCAAGAATGTCACCAAGAAATACGGTGGCTTGACCGCGAATAATGACATTAGTTTTGACGTGGCCGAAAACGAAATCCTGTCGGTAATCGGGCCAAACGGCGCAGGCAAATCAACCCTTTTCAAGATGATCTCTTCCTTTACGCCAACCACGTCTGGCGAAGTGCTTTATCAGGGCGAGCGTATCTCGAACCTCAAGCCGCATATTGTGGCGCGCAAGGGCGTTGTCAGGACGTTTCAAGAAACCACCATCTTCAAAAGTATGACAGTTCGCGAAAGCGTTGTAGTGGCGCAGCACTTGCGGGCCAAGGCATCGCTTGCCGGATATTTCTGGGGGTCCAAGACCGCAAAAGAGGATGTGACCGCCTTTGGCGAATATGCCGATGAGTTGCTGGAGTTTCTCGGCATGTCCGAGATCAGCGGCGAACAGGCCACCAACCTTCCACAAGGCAGCCTGCGCGCGCTTGGCATCGCAATCGGCCTTGCCACAGACCCCAAGGTCCTGCTGCTGGACGAGCCGTTTGCGGGCATGAACCATGATGAAACGATGCGTATGGTCGATCTTGTTCGCTCTGTACGCGACGAACGCGGAGTGACAGTCATGCTGGTCGAACACGACATGCCAGCGGTCATGAACATCTCGGACCGGATCGTGGTGCTGAACTTTGGCGAAAAGATCGCGCAAGGCACTCCCTCTGAGATCCAGAACAATGAAAAAGTCATCGAGGCCTACCTGGGCAGCGCCGACGATGAGATCGGGATGTAAACCATGACAGTCATGTTGGATTTCAAAAATGTCGAACTTTATTACGATCACGTCTATGCGCTGAAAGGTGTATCGCTGACCGTCAATCAGGGTGAAACCGTCGCCCTCATCGGGGCCAATGGAGCGGGTAAATCATCGATTTTGCGCGCTATCACGGGGCTGGCAAAACTCACAAAAGGGTCAGTGACTTTCGAAGGGGCACGTGTCGATGGCACTGATCCCTCTGACATAGTTAAACGCGGAATCGCTATGGTGCCCGAGGGCCGCCGGGTGTTCCCCTTTATGTCTGTCAAAGACAACCTGATGATGGGTGCGTTCACCCGGAGCGACAAGGCAGACATCCAAAAGACATTGGACAGCATCCTAGTCCGTTTCCCTCGCCTGCAAGAACGCTACAGTCAAGCTGCTGGAACTCTGTCAGGTGGTGAGCAACAGATGATGGTGATCGGCCGCGCGTTAATGGCTAAGCCCAAACTCCTATTGCTTGATGAACCCAGCCTGGGCATTGCGCCCAAGTTGGTGCAGGACATTGCGCGCTCTATCGTTGCGATCAACCGTGATGAAGGTGTCTCCGTGCTGCTGGTCGAGCAGAACTCACGCATGGCTCTAAGTATTTCGCACCGTGCCTACGCCATGGCGACCGGCAATGTCGTGATCGAAGGTAACTCTAAGGAACTGCTTCATGATGACCGGATCAAGGCTGCATATCTTGGCGGCGAGGTCTGATCAGACATGAAAATCTTAGTGATAAATCCAAACACAACCGTGTCCATGACGACAAAGATTGCGGAGGCGGCGCAGGCGGTTGCCCGCCCAGATACTGAGATCGTTGCGGCCAATTCTCAAAACGGTCCGGCCAGCATTCAAGGTTTTCTGGACGTCGCGACATGTGTGCCGGGTCTGCTTGAAGAGGTCTCCAGGCATCCTGGCGTTGACGCCATTGTCATTGCTTGTTTCGACGACACCGGCCTCGATGCGGTTCGCACTTTGGTCTCGGTTCCTGTTTTGGGCATCGGAGAAGCCGCCTATCACGCGGCCAGCATGATTGCGAACAAGTTTAGCGTTATCACTACACTGTCCCGCTCCGTGCCGGGGCTTGAAAACAACCTGATGCGCTATGGGCTCGCTCAGAAATGCGTGCGGGTTCGCGCGACGGACATCCCAGTCCTGAAACTGGAAGAGGGCGATCCGGCTACATTGTTCAAGATACGATCTGAAATCCGCGAGGCAATCGCTCAAGACCACGCAGAAGCAATCGTTCTGGGATGTGCGGGTATGGCGGACCTTATGGCGCAACTCAGCGAAGAATTCGGGCTACCTGTAATCGATGGTGTTGCGGCAGGTGTCACCTTTGCGGAAGCGCTAGTGAACAACAAGCTGAGTACTTCAAAGATAGGCGCTTATTCTGCAGGATAGCTGCATGGGAAGGCGTTGTCACATTAACTCAGTAATCGGCAGATTTCGTTTTTTGATAGAACTTGAAATCTCGTAAGTCATTGAAAACCAGCAACACGCATTTTTGAACAACTTCGATATTTTGACTTAGAAAAGTTAATGTGACAACGCCTTTATGGGGGCATATCAGCATTGTGCCCGATCTCTGTATTCGTAAGTCCACCATTGAGGGAATGAACCTCGGTCTGTAGTCTCGATACTGAACAATAGGGCGGCCCATGACGTGTCATTTACGATCCGCCAATTAAGCTATTTCGTCGCAGTGGCAGAGT
>CAJQNG010000177.1 GCA_905479635.1 uncultured Boseongicola sp.
ACTTCACTGCGGGTCCACGTTTGCCCATCCAAAAAACCTCCAAAAGTGTTTTTGAAGTGATTCAGAAAATTCAAACAATGTCAAATATGGCGACGCGACGCACTAGGGCACTTGCGATGATCGCTGCGCCATCCGCTGTGATACCAGCTCTTCTGAGGTGCACAGAGACACTGGCGGAACCGGAGGTGCCTTGAGCAAGCAGATCGGCCGCTTCCCGACATGCTGAGGAGCCAATCAGCTTCAGAGCTTTCTGAAGACTTCGTTCAAGAGTCAAACTGGTCGTAGGTGTTACTGCGTTGGCACTTGCCATTCTGGTTAGCCCGATCAATGCAAAAGAAGAGGCGCCAAAGCCAAATTCACGGCGCGTGACGGCTGGTATATTCGGAGGCGTCTCAAACATGGCAATGAATTGTTCCTAAAGCGGGCGCGGCAGGCGGCGCCTGAAAACCCAAACTCCGCCATAGGTAAAGCGTGATCAGTGCGCCCCTTGACAGACCCACCGCCCGCGCCCTGTGATGGGTCATGTCACCTATGGAAGAGAATCCATGCCCCTGCGCGCTCCCGCCGTTTTCGCCGCCCTCGCCTTTGCCGTCCCGGCGCTGGCCGACACCACCCTCAGCCATGGCTATTCCGCCTTCGGCGATCTGAAATACGGCCCCGATTTCAGCCATTTCGATTATGCCAACCCCGAGGCGCCGAAGGGCGGCACGATGAGCCAGCGCCAGCTTTACGGCACACCAACATTCGACAGCCTGAACAACTTCATTATCAAGGGCGACAGCGCGCCCGAAGTCGGCATCCACATGTATGACAGCCTGATGGTGCGGGCCTACGACGAACCTGACGCCTATTATGGCCTTGTAGCGGAAACCATCGAATACCCCGATAACCTGTCATGGGTCGCCTTCAACCTGCGGCCTGAGGCGCGGTTTCACGACGGCGAACTGGTCACCGCCAGCGACATCGTCTTTACCGTCGATGCGTTGAAAACCATGGGACACCCTTATTACCGCAACTTGCTCAGCGACGTGATCTATGTTGAGGCAGAAGATGATCACCGCGTGCGGTTCGATCTCGGCCCCGGCGCCGGTTCGGCGTTTCCTGGCGATTTGGCCAGTCTTCCGGTGCTGCCGGAGCATTTCTATGACGCCCACCCGTTCGACGAGAGCTGGATTGTCGCACCGGTCGGGTCGGGGCCGTATCTTTTGGACCGGGTCGATCCGCCACGCACGGTGCGCTTCTGCCGCGATCCTGACTACTGGGCACGTGATCTTGCGGTAAACGTCGGTCGCAATAATTTCGACTGTTTCGCTTATGAATACTTTGCAGACGACACCATCGGTCTGGAAGCCTTCGCCGCAGGTGAATACACGATGCGCGTCGAATACCGCTCGGCCTCTTGGGCGACGGGGTATGATTTCCCGGCCGTCCGGCGTGGCTGGGTCAAACAGATGATCGTTCCCGACGGACGCCCCGCCAACGCCCAGGGCATCTGGTTCAATCTGCGCAATCCAGTTCTTCAGGACCGCCGCGTGCGCAAAGCGCTTGAACTCGCTTTCAATTTCGAATGGACCAACGACACGCTGTTTTACGGGGCCTACAAGCGCACCGACAGTTTTTTCGAGAACACTGACATGAAGGCGTCTGGCCTGCCCGAGGGCGACGAGCTAGTGCTTTTGAATGAATTCCGGGACCAATTGCCAGACGAGGTTTTTACCGACCCCGCCTATGTTCCCTATAAGGGCGCGCCACAGCCCCGCGACCGTTCCGCCATGCGCCGGGCATCAGCGCTCCTGGACGAGGCGGGCTGGACCGTGGACAGCGACGGGATCCGTCGCAACCCTGACGGCAACGTGCTGTCGCTGGAGTTCCCTGAAGACAGCCGCAGCCTGGAACGGGTCATGGTTCCATTCGTCCAAAATCTCCAGGGCCTTGGCATAGATACAGAATTCGAGTTGGTCGACCCCTCGTCGCTGACCGAGCGCCGCCAGCAGTTCGATTTCGACCTGTCTGCGACCGCGTGGAGCGTGGCCGTGATCCCCAGTGCCGAGCTTAGGGCCTTTTACGGCTCAAAAGCCGCAAACGCGCAAGGCAGCAACAACCTGACCGGCCTGGCCGATCCGGTTGTCGATGCGCTGATCGAACGCGCCGTGAACGCTGGGAGCCGCGACGAGCTTGTTACGGCGACGCGCGCGCTCGACCGGGTGCTACGCCAAAAGCTCTTGTGGATCGGCAACTGGCATCTGGGCGCGCACCGGGTGGCGATCTGGGATATCTTCGGCATCCCAAAAACGCCCGCGCCGTATGATTTCAACCGCAACGTCGATCACTGGTGGTTCGATCAGGCGAAATTCGACGCCATCGCCGCCGAAGGCGGACTGCGGTGACCGTCTTCGGCAAAATTTTTTATACAGGCGCTGCAAGTCGCATGCCGCGGTGCGTTCGGTCTCCGTAACGGCTTTGTCACATTAATACTGGTGAACCAATTATGCCGGCGTAATCCCAGATTAAGTTGCCACAATTTCAAACCATTCGGCGAATACTCTGGCGCGTGTTTGGCGAAGAATTCGGCAGGAGACCAGATGGCGTTGCAGAT
>CAJQNG010000178.1 GCA_905479635.1 uncultured Boseongicola sp.
CGTCCCATCGATCAGAAGTTGGTACATCTGGCAACGGTCCGCGCCGCTTTCAAGTCGCAAGCACCGCAACTCCCAATCCGAGAATGTCCCAGCGACAAAGGTTTGTCCGGGTGTCGGCTCGCTTGGTGTTTCGACGTCTGCTTCGGTTGGTGCGCTCTCACCATCTGGCGTGTCAGCTGATTGTGCGAAGGCTGCGCCGAAAAAGCCCAGTCCCAGCGCAAAACATAAAACTTTCAATACGTTCGTCATGTTTTCTCCCATGAATTCGAATGCGTGTAAGCGCCCCTTAGCACGCCAGCCCAAGCGTGTCAGCGGTCTGAAAGCGCAGCGGCAATCCTTTGCCATCACATTCAATGTCAGCGCTGCGCAACTTGCCATCGGCGCAATAAAAAACAGGGCCCTTAAACCAGACCCTGCTTTTCATTTCTCCCTGCCGGACTGGCCAGCTTATTAATTGCCCGCAAGCTATTGTAGCCGTATGACTGCGTCAACAGTCTTGTGTTCACTTTTTGGCAGCCCTCGCGTTGGGGCGGAGGCCGCGCTTAAAAAACGCGGCCAGTCGACAGGGAGGAAGTGTTCTAAAGACGACGGTAGCGTTTTTGGAACAGGTTAACTCTGGCACATAAAGGTCAACAAGTTATTCTGCGCGCGAAGGTAAAGATTGAAGCGAGGGCAACAGGTGTCAGAAACGATTTTCATGGGCGGCGGCGGCAAAGACTACGCAGTTCACCAGGGTCTCTTGCTGAAATACGCAAACCGACATGGGCTGGTGGCGGGCGCGACGGGCACTGGCAAGACCGTAACCCTGCAAATCATGGCGGAAGGCTTTGCCTCGGCGGGCGTGCCGGTGTTTTTGTCGGACGTCAAAGGGGACCTTTCGGGTATTGCGCGAGCAGGTTCCGAAGCGTTCAAGCTGCACGATGCCTTCACCGAGCGCGCCGGAACGATCGGCTTTGAGGACTACGCCTATGAGGCCTTCCCAGTTACGTTTTGGGATCTTTTCGGGCAACAAGGCCATCCGATTCGCACAACCGTCAGCGAAATGGGCCCGCTTTTACTGTCGCGCCTGTTGGAACTGACCAACGCGCAAGAAGGCGTTCTGAACATTGCAGTCCGGGTCGCGGATGAAGAAGGGATGCCACTTCTTGATCTGAAAGACCTACAGGCCATGCTTGTCTGGCTTGGCAAAAACAAAAGTGAGCTGTCGCTCCGCTATGGCAATATCTCGACCGCTTCGATCGGCGCCATACAGCGACAACTTTTGGTGTTGGAAAACCAAGGTGGCGCGCAGTTTTTTGGAGAACCAGCGCTTGAGCTGACCGACATTATGCGGACCGACCCCGATGGGCGCGGACGGATCAATATCCTTGCTGCCGACAAACTTATGAGCGCGCCCCGGCTGTATGCAACATCGCTTTTGTGGCTGTTATCGGAACTGTTTGAAGAACTTCCCGAGGTTGGCGACCCAGACAAGCCACGCCTCGTTTTCTTCTTTGATGAAGCGCACCTGTTGTTCGACGATGCGCCCAAAGCGTTGGTCGACAAGGTCGAGCAAGTGGCACGACTGATCCGTTCGAAAGGTGTCGGGGTCTACTTCGTGACGCAGAACCCGGCTGACGTGCCGGAAGACATTCTCGGTCAGCTTGGCAATCGCATCCAACACGCCCTTCGCGCGTTCACAGCCAAGGACCGTAAGCAATTGAAGCAGGCGTCGCAAACCTACCGTGACAATCCGCGGTTCTCGACCGAAGACGCGATCCGCGAAGTGGGCGTAGGCGAGGCAGTCACTTCAATGCTGCAATCCAAGGGCGCGCCAGGCGTAGTCGAGCGCACCTTGATCCGCCCACCATCGTCCCAGCTTGGCCCGATCACTGCGGCACAAAGGCAGGACGTCATCAATAGTTCGCCGATTGCCGGAAAATACGAGGCGCTGAAGGACCGGGACAGCGCCTACGAGATTTTGCGCGGCCGCGCCGCCGACGCGGCAGAAGAAGCCGAAAAAGCCGAGCGCCTTGAGGTTGAGGCCAAAGACGCCGAGCGCGAGTTCAAAGCCGGGCGTCGCTATGACAGCGAAAGGGTCGGAAAATCGACCTCGCGGAAAGATAAGCGGTCCAGCGGTGGGTTTGGTGATGTTTTGACAAAGATGGTTGTCAAAGAGTTGAAGGGAACAACGGGGCGACGCATTGTGCGCGGCATCCTTGGTGGTCTATTCAAAGGCAGGTAAGATGTCGCTTCGCTGACGCAAGGTGATCCGCCGGGGGCGTTGCCCTCGGAGTTATCAAGAACAAAGGGCAGGGCAGTGCTGGGAATAAAGTGGGCTTTGACTGGGGTTGCGATGCTAGTTCTGGCGGCCTGTGGAAGGTACGGGCCGACTGATATTGCACCAGCCGAGGTCGCGCGGCTAGAGGCAGGACTTTTGGCGCTTGGGCCTGACGTCGACCCCGAAGAAGCGGCGCGTGCTGCCAGAATTGCTTTTGCTTATACGGCTGTTTTAGCGCAAGAATACGGAATTACCGACCCGCCCTTGGTCCATAACACCAAGGTCAATATGGGGCTCCGGCCACGCGGCCTTTGCTGGCATTGGGCCGAAGATCTTGAGAACCGTCTTCTTGCCGAGGATTTCCAGACACTGGACGTGAAACGCGCGATTGCAAATTCGGAAAGTGACTGGCTGATTGATCATTCGACTGCGCTTTTGACCCCAAATGGTGGCGCGCTTAACGATGCTATGGTCTTGGATCCCTGGCGTTTTGGTGGGCGGCTTTTCTGGGACACAGTGCAAGAAGACACGCGGTATGACTGGATACCGCAAGAGGTGGTTCATGCCCGTTGGCGCGCTGAGATCGCGTCTGGAACGCGTGAATCTCTGCCTGTAGGCGCCACGCTTCAATAATGCCGAACGCCGATAAAACCGTCGCGAGACACGCGTCCAAACCGTTGCGCAGTTAAGCGCATTCAGGCATCAACCGATGAGCAAATATAAGGGGCGTAGACATGGCATTCGGCAAGGGGCATCACCTGCATCTGATCGACGGTTCCGCCTTCATCTTCCGCGCCTACCACGCATTGCCACCGCTGACGCGCAAATCGGACGGGCTTCCGGTGGGGGCTGTGTCGGGTTTTGTGAACATGTTGTGGAAGACGGTTCAAGACAACAAGGGCCCCGATGCACCGACCCATGCGGCAGTAGTTTTTGACAAAGGCAGCCATACGTTTCGAAATGATCTCTATGACTTATACAAAGCGAACCGCGAAGCGATGCCCGAGGATTTGCGCCCGCAAATACCGCTAACCCGCGATGCAACACGCGCCTTCAACATTGCCTGTCTTGAACAGGAAGGGTTTGAAGCGGACGACATCATAGCGACGTTGGCGTGCAAGGCGCGGGATGCGGGGGCCCGCGTGACCATCGTGTCGTCTGACAAGGACCTTATGCAATTGGTTGGTGGTGGTGTCGAAATGTTCGACGCTATGAAGAATGCCCGTATTGACAGCGATGGCGTGGTGGCAAAGTTTGGGGTCACGCCGGATAAGGTGATTGATGTGCAGGCTTTGGCTGGCGACAGCGTCGACAATGTGCCGGGTGCACCTGGGATCGGCGTCAAAACAGCGGCTCTTTTAATAAATGAATACGGTACTTTAGAAGCGCTTCTTGAACGCGCCGAAGAGATCAAGCAACCAAAGCGTCGCCAAACCCTAATTGACAACGTCGACCAGATCCTGCTTTCCAAAACGCTTGTGACGCTCGACTGCGAGATGGACCTTGATTATGCTCTAGAAACGCTTGAGGTGAAGGAGCCGGTCGTCGAAGATCTGCTGGGGTTTCTCAGCGCCATGGAATTCCGAACAACAACACGGCGCATCGCCGAGGCATTGAACGTGGAAGTCCCGGTGATCCCCGAAATCGAGGGCACTGTGTCCGCTGATACCGCGATGCCTGCCGCTGTACCGTTCGATGTCACAGGCTATACGAAAGTGAACGATTTTAAGGTATTGGAAACATGGATCGCGCAGGCGCGTTCGCGCGGCTATGTGGCTGTTGATACCGAAACCACTTCGTTGAACGAAATGGTTGCTGAACTTGTCGGCGTATCGCTATGCATCGAGGCAGGGCAGGCGTGCTACATTCCCTTGACCCATAAGGCGTCCCCGGCGGACGATCTGTTTGGATCCAATGAACTGGCTGAGGGTCAGTTGGATCTTGAGGAAACACTTAAGATACTGAAGCCGCTGCTGGAAGACCCTTCGATTCTGAAAATCGGTCAGAACATGAAGTACGACACCAAGATTTTTGCGCGCTACGGAGTCAATGTTGCTCCGATCGATGACACCATGCTGATGTCTTATGCGATGTACGCAGGGCTTCACAATCATGGCATGGGTCAGCTTTCCGAGAGCTATCTTGAACACCATCCCATTGAGATTAAAACACTTCTTGGTTCCGGCAAGTCACAGATCACCTTTGATCGTGTCGGTGTGGATGACGCGGTGAAATACGCCGCCGAAGACGCCGACATCACGTTGCGCTTGTGGCAGTTGTTCAAGCCGGAACTACACAAAAAACAGGTGACGACTGTCTATGAGACGCTTGAGCGGCCGTTGATCCCGGTGCTTGCGGAAATGGAAATGACAGGCATCAAAGTTGACCGTGAGGTCCTGTCGAAGATGTCGAACGCTTTCGCACAGAAAATGGCGCAGTTGGAGGACGAGATTCACGCGCTTGTTGGTCATAGTTTTAATGTCGGAAGCCCCGCACAAGTCGGCGAAATTCTATTTGAAAACATGGGGCTGCCGGGCGGAAAAAAAGGCAAGTCCGGCAAGTATTCGACGCCCGCTGATGTGCTTGAGGATCTTGCCACCGAACATGATTTGCCCGGGAGAGTGCTTGATTGGCGGCAAGTTCAAAAGCTGAAATCAACCTACACTGATGCTTTGCAGGATCACATTAACACCGACACTGGTCGTGTTCATACATCCTACTCGATCGCGGGGGCCAATACAGGGCGCCTCGCTTCGACCGATCCCAACCTACAAAACATTCCTGTGCGCTCGGAAGAAGGCAGGCGCATTCGTGAGGCGTTTATCGCCACTCCGGGTCATGTGCTGGTGAGCCTTGATTACAGCCAGATTGAGCTTCGCATTCTTGCACACATCGCCGAAATTGACGCCCTGAAGCAAGCCTTCCTTGAGGGGCAGGACATCCATGCTGCCACCGCGTCCGAGATGTTCAATGTGCCGCTAGCCGAGATGACACCTGACGTGCGCCGTCAGGCAAAAGCGATCAATTTTGGCGTGATCTACGGTATTTCCGGCTTTGGTCTGGCGCGCAACCTGCGCATCCCGCGCGACGAGGCACAGGGCTTTATTGATCGATATTTCGAGCGTTTTCCCGGCATTAGAACCTATATGGACGACACGGTCGCCTTCGCAAAAGAACACAACTACGTCCTGACGCTGTTTGGGCGCAAAATCAACACGCCCGAGATCAATAATCGTGGTCCGCACGCAGGTTTTGCCAAACGTGCCGCGATCAATGCGCCTATTCAGGGAACGGCCGCAGATGTGATCCGACGCGCCATGATCCGTATGCCTGACGCCATTGCGAAACTACCCGCCAAGATGCTTCTTCAGGTCCATGATGAATTGCTATTCGAGGTCGAGGAAAGTGCTGCCGATGATCTCATTGCGATTGCAAAAGGCGTCATGGAAAATGCCTCGATGCCAGCCATTGATCTAACAGTACCGTTGACGGTCGACGCGGGCCGGGGGGCCAATTGGGCCGAGGCACATTAAGCCTTGTTAGCGCGACATTCCAAAAAATGACGTAATCTTCGGATATTTCCCATTGTTGCAGGCTGCCAAAGGCGGCGTAATGCAAGAGAACTAAGTAAGTGAGCCATATGACCGACGACTATTCTCCCGAGCGCGCCTTGCAAGAAAGCGTTGCTAGCCTGGCTCCGATTTTGCAGCCCGGCACGTTCGTTTACTGTTCGATGCTGCATAATGCGGATTCGGGCGACGCCATGGCCGTTGCGCGCGCGTTCTTCATAGAAGATCAGGGCGTTTCCCTGATCATCCCACGTACCGAGGCCGTGCGCCTTGGCCTGATTTTCGATCTGACACTGCGCCAGATCACCCTGTTCGCAAACATCCCACCTGACGTAATCGGGGTTACACGCGCCGTGCTTCGAACGCTGGAAAAGCGTGAAATACCAGCCAATGTCGTGTCAGCGGCCCACAGTGATCACATCTTCGTGCCTGCGCGCCGCGCCGATGAAGCGGTCGAAGCTTTGCGCAGCTTGCAAAAGCGCGCCTCAGACAAGCTGGTATAACCGAAAGCTGACCACGAGGGCGCAGCATTTGTTGCGCTTGGCCGCTTTCGCGCTTTCCCATCCTGCACAGGTCTTTTAAGACATTGGCCATTCCGCCAACGACCTTTTGAGGCCGACCCCATGACCGAGCCTGCCATCACCCAAGACCTCATTGCCGCCCATGGCCTTACGCCCGACGAATACGCCAGTATTCTCAGCATACTGGAGCGGGCCCCGACGTTCACAGAACTTGGTATATTCTCGGCGATGTGGAACGAACACTGTTCGTATAAGTCGTCAAAAAAATGGCTGCGCACCTTGCCGACGGAAGGCCCTCAAGTCATCTGCGGGCCCGGTGAAAACGCGGGCATTGTCGATATCGGCGATGGACAAGCCGTTGTTTTCAAAATGGAAAGCCATAACCACCCAAGTTATATCGAACCTTACCAAGGGGCTGCAACCGGTGTCGGAGGCATTCTGCGCGACGTCTTCACCATGGGCGCGCGCCCTATCGCTGCAATGAACTCGCTGTCTTTTGGCGAGATCAGCCATCCCAAGACAAAACGCCTTGTTGCGGGCGTTGTCGAAGGCGTCGGCGGGTATGGAAACCCATTCGGAGTACCGACGATTGGCGGCGAAGTTCGTTTTCACCGCGCCTACAATGGCAACTGCCTTGTGAACGCATTCGCCGCAGGTCTGGCTGACGCCGACAAAATCTTCTATTCGGCAGCATCAGGCATCGGTATGCCCGTCGTCTATCTAGGCGCAAAAACCGGACGCGACGGCGTGGGGGGCGCAACCATGGCATCGGCCGAGTTTGACGATACAATCGAAGAAAAACGCCCCACGGTCCAGGTCGGCGACCCATTTACCGAAAAGCGCCTGCTTGAAGCAACTTTGGAACTTATGGCGTCTGGTGCGGTTATTTCCATTCAAGACATGGGCGCGGCAGGCCTGACCTGTTCGGCCGTTGAAATGGGTGACAAGGGCCAGCTGGGCATCAAGTTGAATCTCAACCTCGTGCCCGTGCGCGAACAGGCGATGACCGCCTATGAAATGATGCTGTCCGAAAGCCAGGAGCGGATGCTAATGGTCCTGAAACCGGAGAAAGAGACTGAAGCAAAAGCCATTTTCGACAAGTGGGACCTCGATTTTGCGATTGTCGGCGAAACCATCGCCGAAGACCGCTTTCTGATCATCCACAACGAAATGGTCATGGCGGATTTGCCGCTGTCAAAGCTCGCATCAACCGCTCCGGAATATGATCGCCCATGGATCGAAACACCGGCGGCAACGGCTTTGTCAGACACCCCGGAAATTGATCCGATCGAAGGCCTTACCGCGCTGATCACCTCGCCAAACTACGCGCGCAAACACTGGGTTTGGGAGCAATACGACAGTCAGGTCATGGCCGACACAGTTCAGGCGCCGGGCCTTGGCGCGGGCATCGTCCGTGTGCACGGTACCGAAAAGATGTTGGCCTTCACGTCCGACGTAACCCCTCGTTATGTCAATGCAAATCCATTTGAGGGCGGTAAACAAGCCGTCGCCGAAGCCTATCGCAATCTATCTGCAGTTGGTGCCACACCGCTTGCGACGACCGATAATCTTAATTTCGGTAATCCCGAAAAGCCCGAGATAATGGGCCAGCTCGTCGGCGCGATCAAAGGCATCGGCGCGGCCTGTCTTGCGCTGGATACGCCTATCGTTTCGGGCAACGTCTCGCTCTATAACGAAACTGACGGGCAGGGCATCCTACCTACCCCGACAATCGGTGCAGTTGGGTTGATTGCAACGTCGGACGCCTTGATATCGGGGCTGCCAGAAGACGGCGACATCGCTGTGATGATAGGCGTCACAAGTGGACATCTCGGCCAATCCGCGCTTCTTGCCGAGGCTTTCGCTCGGGAAGACGGCGACGCGCCCTACGTCGATCTGGACGCTGAGCGCCGCAACGGAACGTTCGTGCGCAACAGCGGTAAACTGATCGCCTCTGCCGCAGATTTGTCGGACGGAGGCCTGGCGCTTGCGGCCTTCGAGATGGCCGACGCGGCAAATATTGGTGTCAGGATGGCCACCTCTGACACAGCGCAACTGTTTGGCGAAGATCAAGCTCGCTACCTTCTCGCAATTCGCCCAGACAACGTGACGGAGCTTCTCGAAAAGGCTCACTCCTCCGGTGTGATCGCCACGAAAGTCGGCACTTTCGGCGGCCCCGAAGTTGCTTTCGCGGACATATCTGCACCGCTCAATGCCCTGTCGCACACCTTCCGTTCTGCATTCGCAGACAAGATCGCCTAGGTTCCATTCACCCTTTTCGAAGTCCCTCGGGGAGTTTGAGTGGCAGCGCAGCTCAGAAGTTGCGCCCCGAAACCTTGCAAGGACTTCCGTCTCGCTCTACATCAGTCTTAACGAAAAGGAGACCCTCCAACGATGCCAATGCAGGCCCATGAAATCGAAGCTTTGCTGCGGCAGACTTTTCCGGATGCAAAAATTGCTGTCCAAGGCGACGATGGCGTCCATATGTCGGCCATGGTCGTCGATGAAAGCTTTCGCGGACAAAACAGGGTTCAGCAGCAACGCGCGGTTTATGCCGCGTTAAAAGGCAAAATGGATGGTGCAAACGGTGACCTTCACGCGTTAGCATTAACAACTAAAGCGCCGGAATAGAGATAGGAAAGACAGATGTCCGCTCAGGATCAGATCAAAGATACGGTAACCGCCAACGATGTTGTGCTTTTTATGAAGGGCACTAAGTCCATGCCGCAGTGTGGCTTTTCCAGCCGTGTGGCGGGGGTGCTGAACTTCATGGGCGTTGATTTTGCCGACGTGAACGTCTTGGCCGATGAGGCTATCCGTCAGGGCATCAAAGACTTTTCCGACTGGCCGACTGTCCCGCAACTTTATGTCAAAGGCGAGTTTGTCGGCGGCTGCGACATCATTACCGAGATGACGATGTCGGGCGAGTTGGATCAACTTCTGGAAAACAGTGGCGTGACATTCGACAAAGACGCCGCCGAGAAAATCCGCGAACACAACGGATAGACTAAGGCCGGCAACTATTTATCTTATAAAGAAAAAAGGCCGCTCGATTGAGCGGCCTTTTTTATATCTGATCGGATACGATCAAGTCTTTTCGTCAGCGTCCGATGCATCTCTTGCGCCGTCAGTTGCAGCCTCTTCAGACGCCTCCCTGCTGGACGAGGCGGCTTCGCCCGATTCCAGATCATCAAGTTCGGCAGCGCCGATGTCCTCGAAGAGTTCAGCAATCTCAAGCTCGGCTGCGGCTTCGTCTTCCGCGGCTTGATCTGCCACGCTGATGCCAGATGCCTGAAGCTCGGCTTCTTCGGTCGAACGTGCAACATTCAGCTGAATGATTGCACTTACTTCGGGGTGCAAAACAATCGTGACCGTGTGTACACCCAGGTATTTAATCGGTGCATTCAGGATAACCTGCTTACGATCAACCGAGAACCCGTCTGCTGTCGCGGCATCGGCAGCGTCACGTGTCGTGACCGACCCGTAAAGCGACCCACCATCAGAAGCCGACCGGATCACGATGAACTGCTGACCGTCCAATTTGGCCGCCAGCGCTTCGGACTCGCCCTTGCTTTCAAGGTTTCGTGCTTCCAGCTGCGCTTTTTGCGCTTCAAACTGGCCAATGTTGGTCGCGGACGCCCAAAGAGCCTTCTTCTGTGGAAGCAGATAGTTGCGGGCGAAGCCGTCTTTGACGGTTACGATATCGCCCATCTGACCCAGCTTGGCCACGCGTTCCAAAAGGATAACTTGCATTGCTCAGGTCTCCTTATTTGACGGCGTAAGGCAGAAGGGCGAGGAAACGGGCGCGTTTTATTGCACGGGCCAGCTCACGCTGCTTCTTGGCCGAAACGGCGGTGATACGGGATGGAACGATCTTACCGCGCTCAGAGATGTAGCGCTGAAGCAATTTCGAGTCCTTATAGTCGATCTTAGGTGCGTTATCGCCCGAGAAAGGGCAGACCTTACGACGGCGGAAAAATGGTTTACCAGCCATGACTTATGCTCCTTTCTTAACGGCGTTCACGACGAGCGTCACGCTCATCGGATTTACGCATTTGAACCGAGGGGCCTTCTTCGTGGGCGTCGACTTTGATAGTCAGAACACGCATCACGTCTTCATGCAGACGCATTAGACGCTCCATTTCCTGGATGGCGGCCGCAGGTGCGTCCGTCTTGAGGAAGGCATAGTGGCCCTTGCGGTTTTTGTTAATCTTGTAGGCCATCGTTTTGACGCCCCAGTACTCATTTTCAACAACGTTACCGCCGTTGTCACTTAGGACTGTGCTGAAATGTTCAATAAGGCCTTCGGCTTGCGTGTTGGACAGGTCCTGACGCGCAATCATAACATGCTCATACAGCGGCATGTGATCTCCATCATTTTCAGGGCGCACTTCAAAGGACAAGGGCTCATCCGCCGCTCTCGTCCACGAGAGGCTGCGCCGTTCAAGTAATCTTGCGGCGGATCAGTGGCTTATACACGTCCACATTCGTGATGCAACCCCGTCCCAAAGTTGCCCTTATTGGTTGTTAGTTCGGGATTAGATTTTGAAAACCAACGGGACTTTTACCTTATGGCATTGCGTAGCACAGGAAATGTTGACCCTGACAAACCGGGGCTTGAATTCATTAATATGCCTTGGGGTTTCCGCCTGCGGCCTGCCGACATGAAAGAAGATAAAGGCGAAACCCTGACAGAATGGGCGCTGATGTTTCTTGGCGGTGTTCTACTTCTCAGTGCGTTTGGTCAGTGGATTCTGCCTGGCAGCCTTTATGGCGGTGACATGATAGCAATGAAGTTGATGCTGACAGCAGTTCTGGGTGTTGCGGGCGGCTTGATTATTTCAATATCAGCGCGCGGGTTCCGCCCCGAAGTTCAGGTCGACCGCATGCGCCGGGAAATTCGATTTGTATCGCGCAATCCGCGCGGACGTGGCGAAATCCTCGCCACTGTCGAGATCGACCGCATCATTGGTGTGGGCATGACCAAATCCGTTGATGGGCCGGACTGTCATTGCCTGATCTATCTCATCAACGGCGAAAAGCCGTTGCGGCTTGCATCTGGCACCGAAAAAGAAATTAAAGCGATCCGCACGATCATGGATGATTATGTGACGCCGGCTCAGGAACGCCTAGCGGCCAAGATAGCAAACGGTAAAGCGGCCGGAGAACTCATGGCCACAGCGGTCTGAAATCGCCGGTTGAGGATGATTCTAAATATATTGCCCTGACGGGCTCCCCACTTTGTCAACATCCTCACGGCCCGTCAGGGCCTGTTCGAAGGATAAAGGCGGCTGTCACGTAGCCGGGATACGATCGCTCCATTGCGTTCAAGAAGCACCCCAGCCATTGTGTCTCGGCATTTCGTTTTCAAAGGCTAAGACCGTGCAA
>CAJQNG010000179.1 GCA_905479635.1 uncultured Boseongicola sp.
GACCGCATCCCCGAATATGTCAGCCGTGCATTTCATACCGCGATGTCAGGGCGGCCCGGTCCGGTGGTTCTCGCTTTGCCGGAAGACGTGCTTTCGGCCCCCTGCGCGGTGGACGTTTTGCCAAAAGCAGAGGCCGTTGGACAAGGCGCGTCAACTGCTGATATCCATCGTATTATCAGTGATTTGCAGGGCGCCTCTAAACCTTTTCTTATTGTCGGCGGAGGCGGTTGGGACGCGGAGGCTCTTGTTGCCTTGGGAAACTTCGCCGAGGCGATGCAGGTGCCTGTCGGGACGTCTTTTCGCTGTCAGGACTACATCGACAACCGCCATCCGAACTATGCCGGAGACGTTGGTATTGCCATAAGTCCGACCCTTGCGGCGCGTATTCGTGCGGCGGACCAACTGGTTGTGCTGGGCGCGCGGCTTGGGGAGATGACGACAGGCGGATACACTTTGATTGATGCGCCGATGCCGACACAGAGGCTGACGCATGTGCATAGCGACCCAGATGAGTTGGGGCGGGTGTATTGGCCGGCGCATGCTATTGGAGCAAAATCTTCGACTGTTATCAAGCAATTGGCGAGCACAGCTAAGGCAATACCACAGGTTGGACGTGCGATGGATATTGAGGCTTTACGAAGCGCTTTTATTGATTGGAAGCAACCTGTTACGACACCTGGACCGGTGCAAATGGAACGCATCGTCCGCCACCTTAACGAAACGCTGGATGACGGCGCGATTATCACCAATGGGGCGGGGAATTATGCCGGTTGGGTGCATCGATATTACATGTTCCGGGGATGGCGCACGCAGCTTGCGCCGACGTCCGGATCGATGGGGTACGGGCTTCCGGCGGCCGTTGCCGCAAAGCTGAGGCATCCGGATCGCGACGTGGTTTGCTTTGCGGGCGACGGGTGCTTTCAGATGGTTTCCCAAGAGTTTGGGACCGCATGCCAGTATTGTGCGAACGTCATTATCCTTATTCATAACAATGGGATATACGGCACAATTCGCATGCATCAGGAGAAGCATTATCCAGGCCGCGTGTCCGGCACGACCATGGTGAACCCGGACTTTGCCGCCCTTGCGCGCAGCTATGGCGCGTTTGGAGCGACGGTCGAAAAAACCGAAGACTTCCCAGAGGCATTCGCCGCAGCGCGAGCGGCTGGGACACCAGCCATTTTGGACTTAAGGGTTTCTCCAGAAGCGTTAACGACCACCGCGCGACTTTTGTCTTAAATGGCGATTGTCCTGCGTCGGTATTGCGTCGGAGCGGGCGGTCGCGCGGTTTACCCTTCCCTCACCCGCTTAAGAGGCGACGCAGACACTGCGCGCGCGAACTTGTGTCGAGGGTTCGGGGCGCGTTTTCTTTTGCGTCTATCCTTTTCGAGTTGTGCGCGCCGGGCACCGCGCGAATAGTGAAGAAAATTTGCAGATGCCTGAAATCGGCGTCTGGGTGTAGGAGGACGCGGGTTTGGATCAGGAATGGTGGCGTGGAGCGGTGGTCTATCAGATCTATCCACGATCGTTTCAGGATGATGACGGTGACGGGGTCGGCGACCTGAAGGGGATCACCCGACGCCTTGATCATGTGGCCACTCTCGGCGCGGATGCAATCTGGGTGAGCCCGATCTTTACGTCTCCGATGGCGGACATGGGGTATGATGTTTCAAATTATACAGACATTGATCCGCTTTTTGGGGATTTGGCGGATTTTGATGCGTTGATTGCACGGGCGCATGATCTGGGGCTGAAGGTAATTTTGGATCAGGTGCTGTCACATTCTTCGGCCAAGCACCCATTTTTTGTCGAAAGCAGGACCTCCCGCAAGAATGACAAAGCGGATTGGTATGTCTGGGCGGATCCAAAGTCGGACGGAACGGCTCCGACGAACTGGCTATCACACTTTGGCGGGCCCGCATGGACGTTCGAGCCGCGCCGTCGGCAATATTACATGCACAACTTCTTGTCCGAGCAACCGGATTTTAACCTGCACTGTCCAGAGGTTCAGGATTTCCTGCTGGAGACAATGCGCTTCTGGCTGGAACGCGGTGTGGATGGGTTCCGTCTGGATACCGTAAACTACTATTTCCATGATGCGCAGCTGCGCGATAATCCGGCGCGGCCCACCGGCGCGAACGCCTTGGGCAACGAGACCTATGAGATGCAGGAGCACCTTTATGACAAGACACAGCCTGAGAATATCGCTTTTTTGCAGCGACTTCGCGCGTTAACCGATCAGTATGAAGCGCGGGCAATGGTTGGCGAAGTGGGCGAGTCGCAGCGGTCCATGCAGGTAATGGCCGAGTACACGCAAGGGGCGGATCGTTTGCAGATGGCCTATTCGTTCGACCTTTTGGGGCCGACCTTTACGGCTGCGCATTTTCGCACAACGCAGATGGCGTTTTTTGAGGGGGCCTCGGACGGTTGGCCGATGTGGTCATTTTCGAACCACGACGTTGAGCGGCACGTGACGCGGTGGGCAAAGCATGGTGTTGATACAGATACGCTCGCGAAATTATCGATTGCGCTTTTGGCGTCATTTGAAGGGACGATCGGGATTTATCAGGGCGAGGAATTGGGTCTTGAGCAGACGGAGATGGAATATCACGAGCTGACCGACCCGCCGGGCTTACGATTTTGGCCCGAAGTAAAGGGCCGCGACGGGTGTCGCACACCGATGGTCTGGGACGCCCAGGCGCCCTACGGCGGGTTTACGGACGGCGTTCCCTGGTTGCCTGTGAAGGCGCCTCAGTGGGCGCGGGCGGTGTCGGGCCAGGCCGAAGGATCCGTGTTGGCGCACTACCGAGCGGTTTTGGCGTATCGGCGGGCAAGTGCGCCCCTGCTGCGTGGGCGGACAGAGTTTGTGGACGTGGGCGAGCCGGTCTTGGCGCTACATCGGATTGATGGGGACCGTGCAGTGACCTGTGTGTTTAACTTGTCGGTCGAGCGATTGGTTTTGACTGTGACTGGGGATGTGAGCGTTGGTCTGTCGATGGCGGCCGAAGTGAACGACAGGCGCATGACTTTGGGGGGCAACGGATTTGCCTACATTGAGGGGGCGACGTCGGGATTGCCTGAGATTTCTATGACTTAGCCTCATCTAAGGCTGCCGAGGAGGACCGGCGGCCTTAGATGAGACGCGGGGTCCCTACCCCAGAACCGAAAAGCTCGATTCCTGGTTGATCTCGCGTTTGCGGGAATAAAAGCCGACGTTAATGTCCTTACCGATGTAAGGGAGGCGGAAGGTCAGCGGATTGGTATCGTGGTCGTTTCCCGCCTCGCAATAGGCAACGAGCGCGGCCATCATTTTACCCGCGATGGGGGCGTTTTTGTATTGGTTGCCGCTGGTGCCGCAGGCCATGTAGTAGCCCGCGATAGACGTCTTGTCGTAGATTGGGATCCAGTCGGTTGAGGCGTCGTAAAGGTCGACGACGCCACGCATTTTCGACGGGATGCCCAAGGTTGGGACACGCTGGCCATAGCGGAGCGCCTGGGTTGTCCATTGATCGGTGAAGTTGCGATCGTAGTCCGTATCGTTTTCGGTCCAATAATGGGGATCACATTCAGGGTCTTCAGAGCCAATGAGGATGTGGTTGCCGCGCTCGGGTCGACAATAGAGCGCGATATCACTGTCCGAAACGATGGTGCCGTTTTCCTCAAAGTCGAAGCCCTCGGGGGATGGGACATGGACGACTTCCTGCCGCAAGGGCCGGGTTTGGATGGTCATTTCCCCCGTGACGCCGGCCATTTCGTTGATGATGGCCGAGCCGGGGCCCGCCACGTTGATCACTATGGGCGCGTGGATTTCTTCGCCGTCGGCAAGGCGTACGCCTTTAACCCGGCCATTTTCCTGCATGATTTCAACAACCTCAACGCCCATCCGGAACTCTGCACCATGCAGTTTGGCGGCGGATGCAAGGTTTTGCGACGAGAGCGCCGGGTCGGTCACGTACCCTGCGTGGGGCCAGTAGACGCCGCCGCGCAGGGTGGATCCGTTGGGTTCACCAAAATTTGGATCGTCCTGGCGCTTGGCGGGCGAAAAACTGTCGAGCGTGTAGACCGGAAGTTTTGCAGCCACTTGTTCGGGGCCCCAATCCTCATGGGGGCAGTCGAGCGCGGCGGAATTTTCTTTGTGCTTTTCGAGCTGGTTGTTACCTGTCGTTTTCATAACGAGGCAACCGCACTCCTTGAATTGCGCCAGTTCTTCGCCGTCAGGCAGACCAAGGTAGGATTTCCAGTCGCGCCAGTAGTGATAGCCCTCCCAGGCGAAAGCGGTGCCGTCGAAGGTCGAATAATGCATTCGAATGATCGCGCAGGACCCGGCGGTCGAGCCGTGGCCGATCTGAGTGTTGCGATCAAGCGAGAGCGTTTTGTAGCCCGCCTTGGACATTTCGAAAGCGGTTGCGGTGCCGATCACTCCGGTGCCGATGATGATTGCGTCAATGGGTTGGGTCATGGGGTGTCTCCGGTTTGAACGGCCTGGCAATAGGCGCGGAAGTCTTTGATTTCGTCGTCTGCGGCGTGCTGGCCAGTGAAGCCATACAGGTAATGCGGCACCATTTTCATCCGAGTTTCAAGCGGTTCCTGGAGGTCGGCGTCATTGTAGCCGTTTTGCATGTAGTAGAGAATGCGCGCGCGCGTAAGGGCTTCGATTTCGGTGTATTCGTAGCGTTGGAACATAGCTTGGATCGCGGCGATTCGGGTGTCTTCTGAGGCGTGCAGGACGGCGCGGACCTTATCGGATCGGCGGGCCCAGTCCCGAACCGCAAAATCGAAAGGGATCGAGAATATATTTGGATTTACAACGCAGTGGAAGACCTGATTGACGGCTTGTGTAATGGTGCGTGACGGCGCCTGCGCTTTGGCGACAAGGGCGGCTGTATTGGTTTTTTCCCAGTGATCGAGAAGCGCGTCGAGAAGGTCTTGCCTGGTTTTGAAGTACCAGTAAAAGGATGAACGCGACACGCCAAGGCGATCGCTCATGGGCAGGATTTTGACCTGTTCGATGCCGTCCGAAATCAGGATGTCCGTGGCGACATTCAGCCAGTCCTGGCGCGTGACTTTGATATTCCCGACAAGCGGGGCTTTCGACGGATCGTCGCGGTGCAGCGGGATGAAGTGTGCCATTTTAGCTGACCGGTTCCGCGCCGTCCGCAGCGGTGGCTTTGCGGATGTAGTCGTCGAGAGCACCTTTGCGGGCGTCGTCAATTTCCGGGCCCTTTTCTTCGTGCAAGATGCGTTGCCAGATGGCGGTGGCGCGGGTGGTGGCGTCAACGCTTCCCTTTTCGATCCATGCGTCGAAATTCGACCAATCGGCAGCAAAAGGTTGATAAAACTCTGTTTGATAGCGCGACATAGTTTTCTGGGCGGCGAAAAAGTGGCCTCCGGGCGCAGTTTCGATCATCCGCGCATCGCTTTTCCGGTCGGATCGTAGGGCGACGCATCGATGATCCGCGCGGGGCGCTCGCGTCCGACGACATGAACGGAAAGCACCTGACCCTGTTTGGCGATATCGGAATTCACAAGCGCCATTGCGAGCGACTTTTGCACCGTATGTCCATAGCCGCCGGAGGTGACGAAACCCACCTTTTCTTCGCCGTTCCAGATGGGTTCATAGCCGCTTGCGTCGGCATCGTCAGCGTCGACTTCAAGCGTCACAAGCATCTGGGCTGGACCGTTTCCGTCACGTTCGGCGATGGCAGCCCTCTTGCCCAAAAAATCGCCTTTGTCCCATGCGATCCAGCGGTCCATTCCAGTCATACCGGGCGCGTAGCCTTGGGTAAATTCCGCCGACCAAATGCCGAACGATTTCTCAAGGCGCAGCGATAGCATGGCATTGAAGCCGTACTCTTGAAGGCCAATGTCTTCGCCTGATTCCAACAGCATACGGCGCAGTTTGGCGTGGTCTCCATAGCGGCAGTTGATCTCATAGCCAAGCTCTCCTGCGACGGACATCCGCGCGACGCGGGCTTGAATTATGCCAACATCAAAGTGGCCACACCCCATGAACGGCAGCGCCGCGATATCTTGGTGGCAGAGCTTTTCGATGACTTTGCGAGAGTTTGGTCCAGTAAGGCCAAAGCCACAGATTTCTTCTCCGAGATCGCGGACAGACACGCCGCTTTCCATGTGGTCATCGAACCATCGCATGTGCCAGGCACGCAAGTAGTACGAGCCCATAATCCACCACGTGCCATCCCCCCAGTTGAAGACCGTCAGATCGCCCTTCAGGCGGCCGTTCTCGGCAAGCATCGGGGCAAGACGCGCGCGTCCCGGCGCGGGCAGTCTGGAGGCCATGATCTTGTCGAGCCAGCTCAGCGCGTTGGGACCCGAGACCTCGAAGCGGCTGAAACCGGTAATGTCGACCATTCCGACGTTTTCGCGCGCGTTTTTGCATTCCGCAGCAACAATATCGAAGGCATTTGATCTTTTTAGCGTGTGGGTCTCAACGAAGTCTTCATTGGGTGCAAAATAGAGTGGCACTTCGAGGTCCCAGTTGACACCCCATCGGCAACCGGCGGCCGTCATGGCATCGTGGGCGGGCGCCATTTTCAGCGGGCGCCCCGCGGGAAGCTGTTCGTTCGGATAAGTCATAACGAAGCGGCGGGAATAGAACTGCCCGGTCGTTTGGCGGATGTATTCTTTGTTTGCGGCCCACGGACCATAGCGGGCGACATCCATGGCGTAGACGTCTGCTTCGGGTTCGCCGTGGATCATCCATTCGGCAAGCGATTTGCCGACGCCGCCACCTTGAAGGAAGCCCGCCATGACCGCGCAGGCTGTCCAATAACCACGCTTGCCGGGCACGGGACCGACAAGCGGATTACCGTCAGGGGAGAAAGTGAAGGCGCCGTTAACCCATGTTTTGACGCCAACTTCTTGCAGGCAGGGGTAACGTTCGAAGCCAAAGATGAGTTCCTTTTCGATACGGTCGGTCTGTTCCTGGAACAATTCCATACCATAATCCCACGGCGCGCCATCCATCGCCCAGTGTTCGTGGTCGACCTCGTAAATGCCGAGCAGGACACCTTTTTGGTCTTGGCGCAGGTAAGTGAAGCCCTCGAGGTCGACGGTCATCGGGACTTCAAAGTCGAGTTTTTCCAACTCAGGGATGGTGTCGGAAATAAGGTAGTGGTGCTTTAAGGGCGAAACGGGCAGTTCGACCCCAGCCATGCGTCCAACTTGTTTGGCCCAAAGACCGGCGGCATTTACCACGTGTTCGCAGGTAATTGTGCCTTTGTCGGTGACCACTTTCCAGCCATCGGCAGTCTGGATCAACTCTTCGACTTTGGTGTGCTCAAAGTATTGCGCACCACGTTTGCGAGCGGCGCCGGCATAGGCGTGGACCGTGCCGGTGGTGTCGAGATACCCCTCGCGGTCGGCCCACATGCCCCCCAACAGGCCCTCGGTGGACATGATCGGGCAAAGCTCTCCCGCCTCTTTGGGCGTGACGAGGCGGCAATCTTCGATCCCGATCGATTGGAACACACGATACGCAGATTGGAGCCATTCCCAGCGTTCGGGCGTGCCGGCCATGGTAAGGCCGCCAGTCATGTGCAGGCCAATATCCTGCCCGGATTCCTCTTGTATTTCTTCAAGAAGATCAATGGTGTAGGCTTGCAGTGCAGCCATGTTGGGATCAGCATTAAGAGCGTGAAACCCGCCGGCCGCATGCCAGCTTGACCCCGCCGTCAGGACCTCGCGTTCCAACATGACAACATCGGTCCAGCCAAGTTTGGCAAGGTGATACAGGACCGAGCTGCCGACGACACCGCCGCCAATGACCACGACGCGGTAGTGAGATTTCATAGGGTGCCCCTCCCTTTGCGCGCATTTGAGATGAGCCTAAGAGGGGACCAGTCACCAAGACTAGACATTTCTGTCTAATACTATCCTGAAAGCGACATTTTGACCCGTCAGGTAAGCCAGTCCTGAAGAGCGCGTGTCGTTTCCTCAGGGCGTTCGAGGGTTGGCATGTGGCCCGCGTCGGCGATTTTCACAAGCCGCGCGTGCGGGGCGAGGCGATGCATCAGGTGGTGACGTTCGGGCGTACAAAGGCGGTCCTTTGCGCCGTAAAGGATCAGCGTTTTCGCCGGTGCACGCGCAAGGGCGCTTTGCAGATCGGGACGATCGCGCAGCGCAAGGGACTGAGCTTCAAAAATGTCTGTGCCAAGGCTTCGCGCCATGTCCATGCAGGTGTCGAGGATCCCTTTTTTACGGGGGCTTTCCACAAGATAGGCGGGCTTCAATTCGTCGCGCATGATTGTCCCGAGGCGACCCGCGTGGACATCGGCAATCTGACGCGTGCGGATGTCGTAGTTTGCAGGCGCATCCGCCAATGGCGTCGTGTCCATGAGGGCCAGGTGGGTAATACGGTCCGGAGCCTGACGCAAGATTTCAAGCGCGATGATGCCGCCCATGGAAAGGCCGCCGAGCGCGAACTGCCCCGATGTTTGGGCGAGGATTTCCGCCGCCATATCGTGGATTATCTTCTCCTTAGGAATCGCAACCGTGATCGCGCTCAATTCGCTTAACGCTCTGATTTGAGGTTCGAAAAGGCGGTCGTCACACATGAAACCCGGGATCAGGACAAGCGGTTTCATCCGGACGATTTGGCGCCCGTGGCCAGGCTGGTCAGCTTGGCCCATGCAATTTCAGGATCAACAGCGCCAAAGCCTGCGAATGTGCCAAAGCCGCAATCTGATCCGGCGATCACGCGGTCAGAACCGACGATTTCTGTAAACCGTTCAATGCGTTGACGGACAAGTTCCGGGTGTTCCACGAAATTTGTTGTGGTGTCGACAACGCCGGGGACGAGGATTTTGTCGTCCGGAATGTCGGATTTACGGTCGCGAAAGACGGTCCATTCGTGGCCGTGGCGCGGGTTGGAGGTTTCGAACAAGACATACCTTGCCTTGGCGGACATCAGTGTGTCGAACATTTTTGCCATGTCGATATCGCAGACGTGAGGGCCCTCGTAATTTCCCCAGCAGATATGGATGCGCACTTTTTCCGCAGGCACGTCGGAAAGCGCGTGATTGAGTGCCTCGACATGGGACTGAGCGATTTTCACAAACTCATCATCCGACAAATCGGTAAACAACATATGTCGCGAGAGCGCGAGGTCGGGGCAGTCAAGTTGCAAATCAAGCCCCGAGGCGACGATGGTTTCGTATTCGGCCTTCATCGCTTCGGCGAGGGCCGCAAGATAGGCCTCACGCGTCTTGTAGTAATCGTTTTGCAAAAACAGGGAGATAACGCCTGGAGACGCGGCGTTCATAAAGCCACGATCGACACCGTGGGTGGCCATCGCGCCTTTCAGATTGGCGATGTCTTTGTCCAACTCACCCTGCCCTTTTGACGTGACTTCGCCCACGCACATGGGGCGCGCGTACTTGGGTGAGCCGCCGTCATTTGCGAGGCGTTCGAGATAAGTTGGATACAGTTTTAAGTCTGCGGGGGCGTTTCTGGGACTGTCGCCGTCGAAGCCGGTGTAGCGGTCTTTGACGTATGTTGCATAGGAAATTTTCGAGGTCTCGCCGTCGCTGACGATGTCGATGCCTACCTCTTTCTGGCGGCGAACAAGCATGTCGACGTGGTCGGTCATGACTTTGTCGAAGGTAGTGTAATCGTAAAGTTCTTTGCGTTCACGGGCGAAGATTTGATCGACGACATACTGGCTGCGTGGAAGGCTTCCGACGTGGGTGGACAGGATGGTCATGGGGCAGATCTCCGGGTCAATTTGGCTATGTTGGTGCAATGTCTGTATCGGGTCGGTGCTGGCGTTCGTTGTGTTCAGGTTTTGCTTACGTTTTGCTATCAGAGTGCGGGATATTCCCAAAAAAGATTTGGTCTGTTTGACCGAGCGTAATCGCGAAAGTTGAAGACTAGGGTCTCCATGTAAGGCGCGCGGCTTCGGCGGCGGTGTCTCGGCTATACATGCCGTCGATAAGATGCGTGGGTTCCAACCCGTGTACG
>CAJQNG010000180.1 GCA_905479635.1 uncultured Boseongicola sp.
TCGAGCGACATGACATTCGTTCAGCTTCGGGGAGTATTTTGAAACACCTGATCGATCCGGCCCTGTGCGTTGCTGAGCGCATCGCTGACAGACCGCTGGCCTTGCAGCATCAGATAAATCTCATCTCCCAAAATCGAGACGATATCCGCAAATTCCGGGATCGGCGGACGCGGCCAGACCTGCAAGGTGCCGTCCTGCTCCATCCTGTCTATGTCCCGGATCATGCTGGACACGGCCTGCACTTCGGGGTCTGCGCTGGTGGAAAAGCGCGGACTGGTCAGGCTGCCATCCTGAACATATAGCTTCATCAGTTCGGCCCGTGTCAGATATTCAATCGCTTTCCAAGCCGCCGCGATACGCTCCTTGTCGAGTGAGATCGGCAGCGCCAGGACAAAGCCGCCAACCGGCGACACCTGTTGCAAACCGGATCTCGCGGGGTGGGGCGCGCAGGCGACTCTGCCATGGGCGGCAGAACTTTTGTCTCTTTCAAACTGTGCGGCGCGGATCGACCAGCCATACGTCATCGCCGCTTCACCGCGCGAAAATATTCCGATCCGCCGGTCCCAGTCACATCTTAGGCTTTCGGGATGCGCATAGGGCAATAAATCTAGCAGGAAACGTGCGGTCTCATGGCCGGCGTCTGTATCAATCAGTGGCTGATAGTTCTCGGCGCGAATGGTATCGGTGTCAAAGCCGCCCAGGCTGCCGGCAAGGTCAAGTACCGGCGAACCGAAATCGGCCAGAGTTTGCATGAAGGTATGCGCCACCGGGGTACCGCGCCCGTAATTCATCACGATGCCGGACTGGCCGCGCCGTGCGCCATGAAGCGCCTTCGCGGCCTGCAAAAGCGCCTCCGTCGTGCTGGGAAACCCCAATCCCACCTCATCCAGAAGGTCCGTCCGGCAGAATAAGAGCTCCACCGTGGGCTGGATGGGGATGCCGCATTGCTGGCCACGGTATCGCGCGGCGCGCCAAATCGTTGAGTGAAAATCGGACCCCCGGAATTCTTCCTTTTGCAAAATATCATTCAGCGGCATGATCGCCTGTGTTTCGGCAAGTTGCCCGATCCATGGGAGATCAACGGCGACAATGTCATATTGCGACTTCGCCCGCTTTTGATTCTCGCATATCTCATCGTACAATTGGTCCAGCGGCAAGTTGATGAATTCAAACTCGGCACCACACAATTCATTGAGCTGCGGCGTAAGTTTATTGAGCGTTTTGAACGTTGGGTCGATGGGGCCAAGAACGCGGATTGTGCGTTCTTTCCCGATCCCGACGCGCATGGCATTAGGATAGGACAGAATGCGCGATGCCATGTAGTGACCGCCAAAATAAAAACCCCCATCGCTCTCCTCTGTCCCACCATTCGTAAAGCCGAAAGTGTTGCCCACCGTTCGTTTGAATTCTGCGGCAAAAACCTCAAACTGGGCGATAAGATCGCGTGTGGGATGCAGCGAAAAAGACTTTCCGCTTTTGGACCGTGGGCGGCGCAGCAAAAGCCCTTCATCGATCAGCTCGCCAATGCGGCGCATGGCGGTGCCGTAGGGCACTCCTGCGGCGCCTGCCAAAGAGCTGATCGTCAGCAATTTGCCCTCTAGATGGCGGCTCATCGCATAGGCAATGATATTCCAGCGCGCATCGACGGAGGCCAGTGCTGTCTGCTCTTCCCCAAGTTTTCGTAAAGACCCAGCAAAGGTCAGAACCCGCAGCAGTTCTTCTCGTGTCATGGCGGTAAGTCCATTTTGGATATTGAGCCACAATAAAGGCCAACCGCCATGCGCATACAGTAAAAATATCCAAAATTGACATAGTGGGAATTCAGCACCTCTCGGGTCTGTGCCACATCTAAAGGGGTGATAAAGATTAGAGTTGAGGCGGAATATGACGCAAACGGACACTGAGTTTGATTATGTCGTGATCGGCGCAGGGTCGGCCGGCTGTGTTGTCGCGCGTCGTCTCGGCGAAGCGGGGTGCAAAGTTCTGCTCCTGGAAGCCGGCGGGCCAGACAAAAGTCCCTTTATCCATGTCCCGCTGGGCTATTCCATGCTCTACAACAATCCCAAGGTTAACTGGTGCTTTAGCAGCGAACCGGAGCCCCATCTGAACCAGCGCCGCCTGTTTCAGCCGCGCGGCAAGGTTATGGGCGGAACCGGGTCAATCAACGGCATGATCTATATGCGCGGCCAGCCCGAAGACTTTGACGGCTGGAAGGCGCAGGGTTGCACCGGCTGGGGTTGGGATGACGTACTGCCCTATTTCAAGAAAAGCGAAGATCAGGAGCGAGGCGCAAGCGAATTTCACGGAGTAGGGGGGCCGGTTTCCGTGTCTGACCTGCCGTCGCCGCATGCGCTGGGTGAGGCGTTCCATCAGGCCTCCGAAAACCTTGGCATTCCACGTAACGATGATTTCAATGGCGCGGCGCAGCTCGGGACTGGCTATGTCCAGACGACCACCCGCAAAGGGCGACGCTGGAGCACAGCCGCCGGATACCTCCGCGGCCCCGCGATGCAGAATATCACGATTGAAAAATTCGCTCTGGCCGAGCGCCTGATCATGGACGCTAAGCGCGTTACCGGTGTCGCGTGGTCGCGCGAAGGTGTGCAGCACACCGCGCGTGCGCGGTGCGAGGTTATCCTGTGTGGCGGCACCTTCAGTTCGCCGCATCTAATGCTGCGCTCAGGCATTGGGCCAGCCGCGCATCTTCGCGATACAGGTGTTGAGGTGCTCCATGATTTGCCCGGTGTCGGGGAAAACCTACAGGACCATTTCGGGATCGGGCTGGAGTTTGAATCTACGCTGAAGGCGACAGTGAATGACCTGTACAACAACAAGCTGCGCGGCGGGTTGCAATTGTTGCGCTACCTGCTGTTCCGCACCGGTCCGTTCGCCGATAATGGCAATTATTCCAATACCTTCGTTCATAGTTCCAAGGATATCCCGACACCGGACATGATGGTTACCTTCATGGCCTGGTGCACGACCGAAGATCTTAAACCACACCCGTTTTCCGGCTTCACCATTCTGGCCGAACATATGCGGCCACAAAGCCGCGGGCACATTCGGCTGAAAGGCCCTGATGCGCATACAGATCCCGCGATTCAGTTCAACTTTTTTGAGCACGAGGCGGACCATCGCGCCGCGATTGCCGGGCTGCGGTTGGGGCGCCAGATTTCGCAGACACAGCCCATGTCAAACTGTGTCAAGCGCGAGATCTCGCCGGGCCCAGAAGTCGAAAGCGATGCGGAGATGGTCGCTTATTGCCGGCAGAACGGGTTGTCTCTGCTGCATCCGGTAGGCACCTGTGCGATGGGCACGGCCCCTGACGCTGTGGTAGACACAGATCTCAAGGTGCACGGGCTGTCCGGTCTGCGGGTCATCGATGCCTCGATCATGCCGCGCATCGTGACCGCGAACACCAACGCGGCCGCCATCATGATCGGTGAAAAAGGCGCCGCGCATATCTTACGCGATGCAATCGCCTGAAGGATCAGGTCGAGGGAGGGATACGATGCAAACACTGGGAATAGCCTTGCTGGGCAGCGGGCGTATGGCGCATGTCTATGGCCCCAAGATCAACGCCCATCCGGGCCTGCGGCTGTCGGTGGTCTATAATCCGAACCTATTGTCAGCAGAGGCGATTGCCGCGCAATATGGTGGCGAAGCATTGGGCGATTTGGATCAGGCGCTGGCCCATCCAGACGTGGATGTGGTCCTGATCGCGACCCCCGCCAACACGCATCTGGAATATGTCATCGCCGCAGCACAGGCGGGAAAGCCGATCTTTTGCGAAAAGCCGCTGGATCAGTCGCTAGACCGGGCCGAACAATGCCTGGATGTCCTAAAGGCCCATCCGGTGCCCTTCATGTTGGGCTTCAATCGCCGCTTTGATCCTAACATCACAGCCCTGCAACGGGCCGTCCGGGCGGGCGAGCTGGGTCCGCTATCCTTCATGATGAGTACCAGCCGCGAACCCGCCCCTCCACCGATAGCTTACGTCAAAGCGTCAGGCGGGTACTTTGTGGATGCGACTATCCACGACATTGATCTGATGTGCTGGATCGCTGGTGAACGCCCAGTCGAGGTATTCGCCTCTGGCTCCTGCCTGACCGATCCCGCTATTGGCGAGCTGGGTGATTATGATACCACAATGACAACGCTCAAGATGCCATCAGGCTGTCTGGTGCATATCAACAATTCGCGCCGTTGCGCCTATGGCTTTGATCAGAGGATTGAAGCTTTTGGTGAGGCCGGGATGTTGCAGACCAGCAACCAGCGCGACGAGGACCTGATCCGCTGGGGGGCACAGGCCACCAAAGCGCATGCGCCGCTCAAGCACTTCTTTCTGGAACGATACGATGCCTCGTTCAGCCATGCGCTGGATGAGTTTTACAACGCGATTACCGAAGGGCGGGCCCCGTCCTGCACCGTGCGCGACGGGCGAGATGCCCTGGCAATTGCCCTAGCCTGCCAAGAGGCCTGCAAAAGCGGCGCGTTGGTCAAGCTCGATTGGATTTAAGGATACCCCATGACTGAGAAACCAAAACTGCGAGTAGGGCTGGTCGGGGCCGGTTTTATGGGCCGTTGCCATGCGAACGCTTTTAGGTCAGTCAGCGGGTTGTTCGATCTACCACTTGATCCCGTGGCCGAGATGCTAGCCGATGTCACTGACGATGTGGCCGTTCATAATGCCGCCGCACTTGGGTTCAATCGGTCAACCGGTGACTGGCGGAACCTGTGTGCCGATCCGACGATTGATCTGGTAGCCGTGACTGCCCCCAATGCCCTGCACGAACCCATTGTCATGGCGGCGCTTAAGGCGGGCAAACATGTCTATTGCGAAAAGCCCCTATCGACTACCTTGGAAAGTGCGCAGCGCATGACGGCGGCGGCGCAGGCGGCGGGTATCGTGACCATGGTCGGCTTCAACTTCCTGCGCAATCCGATGATCCGCCTTGCGCGCGAATTGGTTGAGGCGGGTGAAATTGGCGAAGTCGTTTCATTTCGAGGACGTCATGCAGAAAACTATATGGCCGATCCGGATGTCCCGCATTCCTTCCGCACCGACCCGGATGGCGGCGGCGCCTTGGCTGATATCGGTAGCCACATAATCTCGATGGCGCGGTATTTGTTGGGACCGATCAGTCATGTGACCGGCCAAAGCCGGACCATCCACAAGACCCGCCCGATATCGGCGGGGACGACAGAGCGCGCCCCAGTTCTAGTCGATGACGCGACCTTCGCCCTTATCGAATTTGAAACTGGAGCCGTCGGAACGATCGAGGCGAACTGGGCCGCAAGTGGCCGCACCATGGACCTATCATGGGAAATCACCGGGACCCGAGGCGCGCTGGTGTTCAGTCAGGAACGGATGAACGAGTTGCTGATCTGTAAGGGCCCCGGCGGTGGGCACACGTCCGGTTTTACCAAGATTGAAGCAGGCCCAAGCCATCCGCCTTACGCTAATTTCTGCCCGGCTGCGGGTCATCATCTGGGCTTCAACGACCTGAAGGTAATTGAGGTCGCCCAATTGATCGACGCCATTGCCGGGAAGCAAAACCCCGGCCCAGATTTTCAGGAAGCGCTGGAGGTCCAGAAGATCGTGTCCCGCATCGCACTTGACTGCCAGAGCCCGAAGACCCGAGCCCTATAGAGCTTATCAGTCAAGCTGAACGATATTGGTGCCAGTTCTTACCCGGACTAATCGCCCGCGGCTGGCTGTCCTTCTTCCTAG
>CAJQNG010000181.1 GCA_905479635.1 uncultured Boseongicola sp.
CTCTCGACGATGTTGAACAAAAACGCCGCCCTTTGGGGCGGCGTTTTTGTTTGTATTTCATGAATTATGCCTGCGCGAGGTGCGTTGTGAGCATGCAGGTAAGCATATCATTCATCGTGGATGCCATGAATGATTTTCTACATCTGTCCATCAAGGCCAAAAACAACAAAGTCACCCTTTGTGCGCTAAGGTGGCCCGCAAAAATAAGCCCTGCTGTAGCGCGACAATCTGGATGCGAGGAGCGCGTCAATCAGGACGAGAATCCTTGGTCGCGACACTTGGGACGATGCCGCCCTTTTCTATCGCGATCAAGGGTTTTGTGTTTTTGATTGTCGCGGCGCTGCGTCAATCAGCTTTGGTGTTAGCCGGTGTCGCTCTTTGAGCTGGACGCCCCGGCCCATTTGCTTGTTCGGCGGCCCTGCGACGGTAGCTTTCGACATTCATCTCGAAGATCGTTGCATGGTGAACCAGCCGGTCGACGGCGGCCAGTGTCATTGCCGGATCAGGAAAGATCGTATTCCACTCCCCGAAGGGCTGGTTGGCGGTGATCAGCATGGAGCGGCGTTCGTATCTCGCGCTGATGAGTTCGAACAGCACGCTGGTCTCTGCCTGATCCTTGGTGACGTAGGTGATGTCATCGAGGACCAGCAAGTGGAACTTGTCGAGTTTTGCGATGGCGCTTTCGAGGACCAGATCGCGGCGCGCTTGCTGCAGCTTTTGGACCAGATCGGTGGTGCGGCTGAAGAGAACGCGGTAGCCTTTCTCGACAAGTGCGAGCCCGATAGCAGATCCGAGATGCGACTTACCCACGCCCGGCGGGCCAAACAGCAGGATGTTGCTACCCTTTCCAACCCAGCTGTCACCAGCGGTGATGGCGCTGACATGAGCCTTGGATAGCATGGGGACGGCTGCAAAGTCGAAGGTTGCGAGGGTCTTTCCAGGCAACAAGCGGGCCTGCGCGAGATGCCGCTCGATACGGCGCCGATCGCGTTCGGCCAGCTCATGCTCCACCAGAGTAGCCAGCAGCCGGGCGGCAGGCCAGCCTTCCTTGTCGGCCTGTTCAGCGAAGCGCGGCCAGAGGGCCTTGATGGCTGGCAAGCGCAATTCGTTCAGGGCGAGAGTGAGGCGGGCGGTATCGCTCTGGGACGACGTCATGCTGCAACCTCTTGTGTGTTTGCTACATTGCCGACCAACTGGTCGTAGGATGAAAGATCGGCCATCCGCACCTCGACTTTGGGGAGCGCCTCGGCCGGCGGGTTGAAGAGCGCGCGCAGGGCCGCCAGGTCAGGCGGGCGGTTCTGGCGAAGGTCCTCCTCGAGTTGCTCGGCCAATTCGGCCTCGCACCCCCGGTCGTGGGCCAACGCCAGAAGATCGACGGTCATGCGGCAAGCTGCCTTCTCACCGGTCTGCTCCAGAACGACAGCGAACATGTCGCGGAACACCCGGCGTGGGAACAGCTGGTCCCGGTAGATCAGCCCCATCAATGCCATGGGCTTTTTCCGTAAGGAATGGATGACATGGCGGTAATTGACCACATGCCCATGGCTGCCGTTGCTCAATGCCCGACCGCGCGGCAACGTCATCAGGGCAGTGCCCCCCAGAAACAGTTCCAGCCGATCGTCGTAGAGCCGGACCCGCAGGTGATGCCCGATCAGTCGGGACGGCACCGTGTAGAAGACCTTGCGCAAGGTGAAGCCACCAGAAGATGTGACGCGCAGAGTGACCTCTTCGTAATCCGTGGTGCGCCGGGCAGGCAAAGGCCTGAGACTGGCCCGTTCCAAGTCGATGCGCTTTGCATTGCGGGCGTTGATCCGACCCACGATCTCATCGATGAAGCGACGGTAGTCCGTTAGATCCTCGAAGTCGCGCGAGCCACGCACATGACCAGCGCGTCCTCAATGGCGCGCTTAAGATGACCATTGGGGCTTTCAATAGAGCCATTCTCGTGCGCAACGCCCTTGTTGTTGCGCGTTGGTGTCATGCCGTAATGGCGGCACAGGGCTTCAAAGCGGTCGGTGAGATCGGCCTGGGCCGATTTGTCCAGGTTCTTGAAAGCCGCCGACAGGCTGTCAGTTCTATGATTGTGCGGCACCCCACCGAGCGTCCAGAGGGCATTCTGCAGCCCTTCGGCCAGCGCCACATAGCTTTCGCCGCCCAGCACAACATGGGCGTGCTGAAAGCCGCTATAGGCAAGCCGGAAGTGATACAGCCGATGATCCAACAGCTCACCGGCCACGGTCACGCCCAGTTTGCCCATGGCGGTGAAATCCGACAAGCCCATCTTGCCCGGCGTGTGGGTCTGCCGAAAAATCACTTCCTGTTCGGGACCATGCTCGGCCCGCCAGGCACGTATCCGTCGCTCCAGAGTGCGCCGGATACCAGTGTCCAGATCGGGATGCTGACGCAGTAGTTCCTCGTAAACTGCCACGGGCCGGACCCCAGGTGACGACCGCAGTAGCGGCACGACCTCCGTGTCGAAAATATTGGCAAGCGGGTCCGGACGGCGCCGACTGCGCGGGGTCTTCTTCTGTGATGGAAAAGTTGGATCGGCTTGCAGCCGATAGCCCGTTGCCTGGCTGATCCCCGCCTTAGCGGCGGCCACGGGAACGGAATGGGTCTGTCGATGCGTCATGAAGAGCCTCATTTGTTGGTCAGTGATATGACGGCCCGGCATGAACGATCTCCTTCGCAGAAAATCTTTCCATATCCGAGCCGGACACGACCGTCAGACCCGCCCGATTTGGGCGCAACGCGGGGGTTGGGCCTCTCCGGTCGGGCTACGCCCTCCCTGCGACGCCCAACCCCCGCGTTCTCATCCTGATTGACGCTCGATTCTCATCTTGTTTGTCGCGCTGTAATCAATCCGGCGAGGTGGATTGGTCGGGTAAAATATCCAAGTGCGGTGATTGTGATATGCGCCGACTATTATACTCAGCGGCGTCAACATTGATCAGTTGCACGAGAAAGCCATCTCGATTGAAAGAATGGGCAACAAAGTTAGCCGAGCGCAAAGGGCACAAGAAAGCAGCCGTGGCCGCCTCCCGGAAAATTGCGGTTATCCTGCATAGCCTCTGGCGAAACGAAACCGTGTTTGAGCCTGGAATGGAGGGCGCCAACTGAGAAATTGAGATTTTGAATACCTGCCCGAGAGACAAGGGGTAGGTTCGACGTCCTCCGGGACGGAGGCAGATCGAGCCAGCAAAGCGGTTAAGGTGGGTATATCCCAACCTCGTGAATGACCTAACACCCTTGACTTAACCACAGACAGAGAACCGCTCTTTCAGCTGCAGTGCGGCGCGAAATTCTACGGCGCCGCGGCGTGGTGGAAAATCCTGCGAGCGCACGCAGCGAAAATACAGCGAGTCTGGTCTGGGCTCCTTGCTGCCGTTAGCCGCATCGCAGCGATCCTGCCAAACGATCTCGCCCCGACCAACATGAACGGCCCATTGCTGCCGCTCGTCGGTCGATCTGATGCTGCGCCGCAGCTTCGCCAGACCGGCCATTCGTGCATCGTGCAGCATGTTCTTGGGCCAAATGACCGCAACGCGGGACAAAGC
>CAJQNG010000182.1 GCA_905479635.1 uncultured Boseongicola sp.
TTTTTCCATGAGGACTACGCCGAGATTGTTCCATGCGGGGGGGAACGTTTCGTCCAACTCAGTCGCGCGGCGCAGGATTTGTTCGGCTTGGTTCAAACGCCCAAGCTGCAGATTGGCCGAACCAATTGCGGAAAGGACATCCACGTTCACGCCTTCTTGAGCGGCTGCACGGAAGTAGGCTTTCAAGGCGAGTTCGTATTCGCCGGCGGCCATCAGTCGATGCCCTACGGTCAGACCATCCTCAAACTCGGCGTCGCCCGCTCCAGCAGCGGGCGCAAATGGGCTATCGGCGGTCTGTTCAAGACCACCGGTCTGCTCACAGGCAGTCAGGAGAGCCAAGGCGGCACTCCCGACGATTAGAACCCTGAGATACATTTTGCCCCTTAGAAGTTTGCCTCAGCCAGCGTTTGCGCGATACCGTAAATCGATGGTCCAATAAGAATGATCAGAAGTGGCGGCACAGTTAGCATCATTGTGGCAAGGGTCATCTTCGTAGGCAACTTGTTAGCCTTCTCTTCTGCCCGCATGACTCGTTTATCACGCATTTCTGCTCCATAGACCCGCAATGCTTCAGCAATCGAGGTACCAAAGCTTGCAGATTGGATCAAAACTGTCACGAAACTTGCGACATCGGCGACACCGGCGCGCTCGGACATATCCCGCAGGACCTGTTGTTTATCCTTACCGGCCTTCATTTCTTGTGACACAATCTCGAACTCATCGGCCAAAGCGGGATATCCCGCGCGAATTTCGCCGCTGACGCGAATGATCGATTGATCGAGGGACTGACCTGCCTCGACACAGACCAGCATCATATCCAGAGAATCGGGAAAGCCGTTGGTAATCTCTTCCTCGCGCGCAGCTTGCCGCCTTGTGACCCAATATTTGGGCAGCATGTATCCGACACCTCCGGGAATAATGACTGAAAGAATGAGCGCCTGTGTTGTCGGTTCGCCGGTGACGCTGCTGTAGATCGCATAAATAACACCAAAGCAGAGAAAGACGAGGCCAAGAAAAAATTGCAAAAAGTGGAAGGTGCGCACCGCATCCTTGGACCGGTAGCCCGCCTGCAACAGCTTGAGCGCAACCGCTGAGTATTCTTTTTCGTTTTGAGGCTCCAAAAAGCTAGAATATCTTTCCAGCTTGTTGCCTTTACCGTTCTTTTGGCGAAGCCGCTTTTTGCCGTTCCCAGCCTCAACGTCGGCACTCGCCTGTGAGGCAGCCCGCAATTTGTCGAGCGGGTCGTGCTGCTTTTTGAGAAGCGCGGGCAACGTCAATAGTGCCAGGAACAAGCCCAGTACACCGATGACCAACAGGGGGCCCAAGTCGCCAAACTGCTCTGTCAAAAGGGCGTTGGCCGTCGCGTATAGTTCGAATATCTTGTCCATTGGCCTACACCTTAATGTTCACGAGGGCTTTCATGACGAACATGTTCACCACCAAGAAGCCAGCAACGACCAAACAGGCCGGAATAAAGACGGCGGTCTCTTTGACGTCGTCATAGTAATTCGGTTGGATGACGTTGATCATTACAAGCGCACCGATTGGAAAGACAGATAGGAACATCCCCGACCATTTTGCTTCCGCCGTAATTGCCTTGACGCGGCGAAAGAGCTTAAAGCGCGCTCGGATTACTTTTGCGAGTCCGTCGAGAATTTCGGCAAGGTTGCCGCCCGATGTTTGCTGGATGGTCACCGCAACCGCGAGGAACCGCAAATCCTGCATATCAAGGCGCTCTGCCATGTGCTTAAGCGCCTCGCCAACGTCCCGACCGTAGGCAGATTCATCCGAAATCACGCCCATTTCCGAACCAAGCGGGTCTGGAACCTCTTTTGCGACAATCTGCATTGCGGAGGTGAACGGGTGGCCAACGCGCAACGATCGCACCATCAATTCAACGGCATCCGGCAATTGCTCCTCGATCATTCCAAGGCGTTTCTTGGCGGTGTTGTTAACCCAGACAAAAACTGCGCCCACGCCCATAACCACAGACAAAACTGCCCGGATCGCAAACACAGCCGTCGTACCGAAGGTCAAAAGGACGAAGGACACCACCGTCAGAATGGCCATCACCATAATGAGCTGGCTTGGTGTAAAGGCAATGTTGGCTTTTTGGGCCTTCTCGGCAAGAATCGAATAAAGCGGGATGCTTTTCGACTTCATGTGTTGGGACATTTCCTTGCGGAGTTGCTCCAACACCTGTTCTCGACCCGCGCCGCTTTCAAGCATTTGCATGCGGCGATTGACTCGATTGTTCAGGCTGATTGATTTACCGAAAACGGTCAGATAAATACCCTGAACGAGGGCCAGAACAGCCAAGAAAATAAGGCCGTAAATAATCGGTTCTGCACTGATGACCATGTGCTGTTACTCCGCCGCGAAGGGTTCAAAGATGTTGGCGGGCAGGTCGTAGCCCCACATGCGGAACCGCTCAGAAAAGTGGCTGCGTACGCCGGTCGCCGTGAAGTGACCGATGATTTTGTTGTCCGGTGTCAGGCCCACGCGCTGGTAGCGGAATATTTCTTGCATCGAGATAACTTCACCCTCCATCCCGGTCACTTCCGTGATTGATACCATGCGGCGGGAACCATCCTGCAGACGCGAGGCCTGTACGATTAGGTTCACAGCCGATGAAATCTGGGCCCGCGAGGCCTTCAGGGGCATATCAATGCCGGCCATTGAGATCATGTTTTCCAATCGCGATACACCATCTCGCGCC
>CAJQNG010000183.1 GCA_905479635.1 uncultured Boseongicola sp.
CCGGAAAGGACAAGCGTGCGGCCAAAACGACAAAACCCGAAAGGCCAGCGAAGCTACGGCAGGTCGCGAAGAAGAAGAAAAGACTGAAGACGGCGCGTTTGGAAATATAAACGGCGCGCTTAGCGCAAACATCAATGCCGTGCTGGCCCATATGCGGAACGGAAACGAAAATGGTCCCGTGGGCCATGTCGCCGCATTGGCCGCTGCAACCGCCAGTGCCAAGCGGGTCAAGTATTGTTGGATCGCGCAGCACTTTTTGATCTGCTTGCAAATTCGTCCTGCGGCAGCGGGGAAGAATACTCTTCTGCGATTGATGGGACGACGGGGAGATAGGGCGGACGCGCGAGGAAGACCAACTTTTATCTGACTTGCAAAATCGCTTCTCTGAGCAGGATCGGATCGCCAAACAGGAAGCCGTCGACAACGCCGTCGATGATCTGGGCGGCGAAGACGCGTGCGGCGAAGCGGAAAGCCGTTGCCTGACCGACGATGAGATTGCCGACCTTTCACAATAGCATCTGCCAAAGCCACAACGAAGGGGCGGCCTTCGCCGCCTTTTCTTGTCTTAGACACCGGCTTGTTACCGACTGGAAAACCCCTTAAACGCACGCCAATATTACGCAAAACCGGGGGAATACCATGTCCGCGCCGAAGAAAGTTGTCCTGGCCTATTCAGGCGGCCTTGATACCTCGATCATTCTGAAGTGGCTTCAGACAGAGTACAATTGCGAGGTCGTGACATTTACGGCGGATCTTGGACAGGGTGAGGAGCTTGAGCCCGCGCGAAAAAAGGCCGAGCTACTTGGTGCGTCTGAGATTTATGTCGAGGACCTTCGCGAAGAATTTGTGCGTGATTTCGTGTTCCCTATGTTTCGCGCGAACGCTCTGTATGAAGGGTTGTATCTTCTTGGGACATCCATCGCGCGACCACTTATTTCCAAGCGCCTGGTTGAAATCGCGGCAGAAACGGGTGCGGACGCCGTTTCTCATGGAGCAACCGGCAAAGGCAATGATCAGGTTCGTTTCGAGCTGAGCGCCTATGCCCTTAATCCGGACATCAAGGTGATCGCGCCTTGGCGGCTTTGGGATTTGTCGAGCCGCACGAAGCTAATTGATTTTGCTGAGAAAAATCAAATTCCAATTGCGAAAGATAAACGCGGCGAAGCTCCGTTCAGCGTTGATGCAAACCTGTTGCACACGTCATCGGAAGGCAAGGTTCTTGAGGACCCAGCTGGAGAAGCGCCGGACTATGTATATCAGCGGACGGTGAACCCGGAGGATGCGCCGAACGAGCCAGAAATCGTCGAAATCGGCTTTGAACAAGGCGATGCCATCTCAATCAACGGCGAGGCGATGAGTCCTGCTACGATCCTTACAAAGCTGAATGAACTAGGCGGGAAGCACGGTATTGGGCGGCTTGATCTGGTTGAGGGGCGCTTTGTCGGAATGAAATCTCGCGGGATTTATGAGACGCCGGGAGGAACTGTTCTGCTTGAGGCGCATCGTGGGATTGAGCAGATCACCTTGGACCGGGGGCAAGCGCATCTGAAGGACGAGTTGATGCCGCGATACGCAGAATTGATTTACAATGGCTTCTGGTTTTCGCCAGAACGCGAGATGCTTCAGGCCGCGATTGATCATACGCAAAAACATGTAACTGGAACAGTTAAGCTGAAACTTTATAAAGGCTTGGCACGTACGATCGCACGCTGGTCCGATCATTCGCTTTACTCGGAAGCCCATGTCACCTTCGAAGACGATGCCGGCGCCTATGATCAAAAGGATGCACAGGGCTTCATTCAGCTGAATGCCTTGCGATTGAAGCTCTTGGCGGCACGTGAGCGGCGGTTGAAGAAGTAAGCGGCGGCAATCGCCTATAATTTCTGAGATTCGAGCAGCCGGTAGTAGGGTAGCGCCTGGTCTGACAGGACGGCGGCTTGACCGGCTAGATTTGGCAGGTCGCCCTCCCTTCCCGCGAAGCCTTTGGAGTCGTGCACAGACTTATACCAGTGCGGCGCCCAGGCTCCGTCGTATGGCTTGGGGCCTGCCGGCCACGAAAGCATGGCCGGATCCCAGCCTAGATCTATGGTCTTGCACAGTTTCTTCAACATGCCCTCAGGGTCACTGCGAATATCATCGCTGTCGATGATGGGGCCGGGGAAGCGCTTGAAGACTTCAGTTTGTTGTTTGAAGCCAATGTCTTGAAGTGTCGGGTTCTCTCTTTTCGCCGCGTAGCTCGCGATTACGCGGGCGGGGTGGCGGATGAGGTGAACGTTCACGCAGTTATTTGCCCAGCTCATCGGAAACCCATCGCACATATGGAAGCCCATATGCTTCATATACCAGTGTTTTTTGCCGTTCGGCACAGCGCCCTCAATGCGGGCGGCGACCAGATCGCCGTTGGTTTCGTGCGCGGAAAGAACCGCTTCTCGCATAGGATGAGTAATTCCGGTTGTTTTCAGGTAAGGGGCGTAAAATGGTTCGTCCCATGAGGCGAAGTCTGCCCTGTTTCCAAAGGCATACATCATTGCGCTTGAGAGGTTGCGCGGGCCACTCCACATCGCGATCTTCATGTGCGGTAACGCGTCATTTTAACATCGGTATTGCGTTGGTGCATGTGTTCGGACTTTTTCGGTTTCGTTTCGTTGACGCTAAGCCGTGGCAAGGCATGAAACAACTCTCACATGACTGCGACATCACGCGGGGGTGAATTGTGCATAAACCCTCCACAAGACAGAGTGGCCCAAGGTTAAAAAAGGACACGCCATGTCAATTGCAATGCACTCCCTGAAAGCGCCCCTGTTGGCCGTTTTGATTATGCTTGGTGCCGCCATCCAGTGCGGCAGTGCGAAAGCCGCCGCGACCGAAAAGGCGTATTTCGCGGGGGGCTGTTTCTGGTGCGTTGAATCTGATTTCGAGCGGGTGCCGGGCGTTGCTGAAGTTGTATCGGGCTTTACGGGCGGGACGACCAACAACCCGACATACAAGCAGGTGACTAAGGGCGGCACGGGCCACTATGAAGCGGTGGAAATCCAGTATGACCCTGAACGCGTGAGCTATGAGCAACTTCTTCATGCGTTCTTCCGCTCGGTTGACCCGACGGATGGCGGGGGCCAGTTTTGCGACCGCGGTGACAGCTACCGCACCGCAGTATTCGTCTCTAATCCAGCGGAAAAGGCAGCAGCCGAGTCTGCGCGAGCGCGCGCCCAGAGTGATCTCGGCAAGCGTATTGTGACGCCGATCCTTGATGCGTCCGCTTTTTATGAAGCGGAGGCCTACCATCAGGATTATTACAAAGGCACGGATATCGTGCTGACTCGGCGTGGTCCGAAGTCTAAGGCGAGCGCCTATAAATTTTACCGG
>CAJQNG010000184.1 GCA_905479635.1 uncultured Boseongicola sp.
AGCAGTTCTTCCCGCAGCGCGGCCTGAGATCTTTGGCAGCGGTCAACCCAAGGCTATCCTCGGCTTGGATACCGTCTCGACAATGCTAGATGCCCAACCGATAATGGCCGAAACCACTAGATTGTGAGTATGCACTATGAAGCTGATGTCCATTCTATCCTTGGCTGCAGGAGTAGCGATGGCCGTTGCACCAGCGTCCGCGACCGAACGAGACTTTGAACGAGAGAGGTTGGAGCGACGTGCATATGAGAGCGCCTTGTGGGCGCAACCGCTAGTTGCGGGAAATCAGATGATTGCCGGTGCAATTGACGCGGGCCAAGAACTCAATCAGGTCGCGTTTTTCTCGCAACCTCCCAACTGGAAGTTTCAAGCGCCCACACCAAACAATTCCACGCCCTACGCTGCTCTCATTTATGATTTGAAGGACGGCCCTGTGGTGGTGGAAATTCCTGCGGCCACGGAAGAGTACAGCATCTTTGGCACCTTTCTCGATGTCTGGCAGCAGCCGGTTGTCGATGTCGGCCCGCGCGGGGATGACAACGGTGAGGGCGGCAAATACTTCCTCTATGCAGCAAACACCGACACTAAAGTACCCGACGGATACTTTCCCGTGCCTCTCGAAACCTATCGGGGCTATGGAAATCTACGCATTATCACGCCGGATTTGGAGCCTTCGACTTTGAAAGCGGCCGAGGCTTACATCAAGAACGGCATCCAGCAGTACCCTTATGGCAGCGATGAACGTTTGCCGCATATGGACGTCTACGATGCTCTGTACACGTCGCAATTTCCGTTCGACAGCACCTTCTTTGATAGGCTGCAAGAAATCATCAATCACGAGGAGGTTCGAGAGGTCGACAAATACCCGATGGGTATGTTGAGCAGCATCGGAATTGAGCGTGGCGGCAGTTTCAATCCTACCGATTCGGAACGTGCGATCCTCGATGAAGTCATGGCGCGGGTTCACGTGGAACTACAGCACAGCCTGAGCGTTATACCTCCCCTGCGGTGGGGGGATGCCACCCAATGGACACAACCGGTCGCAAACTCAATGATCGGGACGATGATGACCTACGAGGACGAAAACAAAGTCTACATCGATGATCGGGCGTTCACCTACTACACATACATTGCGCCTCCGGTGCAGCTCGGCTCCGCCACCGCCTACCTGATGGCTACTCGTGACGTCTCCGGAGCGCCGTTGGAGGGTGACAGAAACTACAAACTTACCGTCCCTGCAGATGTTCCCGTAGAGCAGTTTTGGTCAATTCTCGTGTACGATGTGGCCACAGCCTCCTACATCCGAGGCGCGGACCCAATCGGCCTCGCGTCAACTGAAAGCCCTACACCCAAGGTCAACGATGACGGAACTGTTGACGTTTACTTTGGCCCGGAAGCGCTGAACGACGGCGTGAATTATCTTCCGACAGGCGGTGCTGAGAACTACTTCCTATTGTTCCGCTTCTACGGTCCGAAAGAGGCATACACAAACAACGGCTGGAAGCTAAACGATCTCGAGCCAATGTAGTGTTTGGAAACCTTTAGCTCACGGCGAGATTTGCCGAGTGCCAATCTGTGAGGCGATGGCCAATTTGCCGACGCCGCGCCTACACAATGACCGCTTGGTGCGCACAGCCGCCATTTGCGCCGGGCGCGGTATCGCCCTTATCGGCTGAGTGGACCTGAAGGTCTGCTCTTGGGAAATCTATCGCACCTGCAGCAGGGCCAGCGCTGCGTCTTGAATGAATGTCGTGGTTGGGGCTGGCAGGAGACATTGGAGCAGTTTCCGGCAACGGCAGCTAAGTCCGCGTTGGCGACCTTCGCCGCCGCTTTAGTGAACGACAGCTTTCTCTATGTGAGGACGGGTATCATTTCCTCATGTCGTCCAGGAACTCCAGAACGCGCGCATAGTCTCCACTGACCTCGCGCGCTTGCTCGAAGACCTCTCGCCGCTGCCGATCCAGGCATCGGAAGTACTGCTCAACATCGATAAAATACATCTCCGCGTCGCGCTTCAACAGATCCGCGTAGGCCTGCACGTCATCGGCATTGGTCGGCATCCAGGGCGGCACAGGCGGCAGGCAACTGCCCGCGATCGAGGCTGACCCCCAACTCAAAACAGCCAGAGCCGCCCATGTTTGTTTCAAAAGCACCATATTATCTTGGCTCAGCCACTCCGTTGCAGTAAATTCGTTTCAACGCATGAATGGCGCAACAAATCAAATTGCACCTATTGATTGCAAAGTTATAATATTGTATCAGTTCGGTAGTCCATGAGGGACTGCCGGGCTAATGCACAATTCTGCAAGGCTCGATCTTATGAATTTGATGCAAGACGCCCCCAATGTTGTCAGCGAAGACGGACTGCGCACACTGCTTGCCGAAGGACATTCGGCAGATGTCGTGTGCCGGGTTACGCCCAAACGTACAGGTGCTCAGTGGTCCGGAATTTGGACCTTGCATTGCGTCTCGCCCGACGGTGAAACGCGCCGCTTGCTTGTCACCGCGCGCAACAACATGGCCGCCCGAGAATTCAAGACAATCAACGGCTTATCGAGCTTCCTTGCAGGGCTGGGCGTTTCGATCATTTCTATCCCGATGTTTGAGGGCAAAGTCGCCTCGCATCAGCTGGACGACGTCGACTAAGCTACTTGCATTTGGTACTTCGCTTCTCGCTGCGCCAGCTTACTCTGAAGGCTTCGTGCTCTCCATGCGCACCGATGGCCAGTTGGAGACAAAAGCACCGCAATCCGGTTTCGCGCAAAGCTATATCGACGGGATTGGCGCGAACCCACCAGAACTGATTGTGTTTTCAGCTCCTGAGCCTGAAGCTCCGCCACGTGCATCCGCCCGCGCGATCCCCCGTCCCGAAATCCTCACAGCCCTTGAAAGTACCGCGCATCGCTATGGCGGACACCCTGCCCTACGCCGCGCCGGTCTATCTGTGTCTGACTGGCGCGCGCTTTTCCAAGCCAATATCGAAATCGAAAGTGCCTATCGCCAAAATGCGCGTAGTTCCGCAGGGGCGATTGGTCTCGGGCAGTTGATGCCTGCGACGGCCGCGCAGCTCGATGTGGATCCGCATGACTGGCAGGCCAACCTCGACGGCTCTGCACGCTACCTTCTGATGATGTTGGCGCAATTCGGCACGCCCGAACTCGCACTCGCTGCCTATAACGCGGGGCCTGACGCGGTCGCGCGCTATGGCGGCATTCCCCCTTACCAAGAAACCCAAAATCACGTGCGCCGTGTCATGGCCGTGCGTGATCGACT
>CAJQNG010000185.1 GCA_905479635.1 uncultured Boseongicola sp.
GTAATCCTGTTCCTGCAATTCAATCAGCCGCACGACGCCCGACGGAACCATGTTGGCTTCATCCATCAACGGAACGTCTTTTCCGGCCCTTTCGTTCATAACTTGCGGGTCGTTTTGATCGACGTGTACCGCAACAAAATGTGTCTGCCCTTCAGCCCAGACACCTGTCGCAATAACCGTTTCAGCAGCCGCTGCCGTTACCAATCGCTTCATCATCGTCTTCACTCCCTTTGGTTGCGTTATGTGCCCACCACTTGAACGCTGTTATTGGGGTCCAGCGAAATCGTGCCTTGCTTTGATATGTGGGATTCAACGACATCCCAAATCGCCGGGCCTTCCGTGCTTTCGTTTACACTGGCCCAACCTGCTACCCGATAGGTCTTGGCCGCATCGATCCGCTCACCCGTTTTCAAAAGAGTCATCTCGGTGATGCGACTGCCCTGAGGTTTGGTGACGTCGATCCGATAACCAAGACCACCTACCCGAACCATATCGCCGCCCTGCTGGTAATAAGGGTCGGGATTGAAGAGGTTATCGGCTACGTCCTCCAAAACGACATGTAGGAATTCTCCAGTCATCTCGCTTCGGTACGCCTGCGGATAGGTCATGGACGTAACATTCCAGATATCTTCCCGCGTAATGTCCTGACCTGGAAGGATAGATGGTCCCCAGCGTACGCCAGGGGACAAGGCAATATCGGCCTCTCTTTCGGAAATAAGCGCGTCGCAAATCAGATCGTCCCAGGTCCCGTTAAAGTTTCCGCGGCGATACAGCGTCTGATCTTCTGCTGTCTGACCAATGACTTCGCTTAGCGATTGCACATAAGGCGCGCGCTGTTCGTCGATCAACGCTGAAATCTCTGCATCGGGCGCGATGACATCCGAAAAGATCGGGATCAACTTATGTCGGAAACCCATCATCCGTCCGTCGCGCACATCAAGATCGACCCGGCTGACAAATTTCCCGTTCGATCCCGATGCGACAATAATTGTGTCACCGACGAGGACAGGCTCGGGCAATGCGTCATGCGTATGGCCCGAAAGAATAACGTCCAGCCCCTGAACCTTGCTCGCCATCTGCTTGTCGACATCAAAACCATTGTGGCTAAGACATACGACCAGTTCTGCGCCCTGCCCCCGCACCTCATCGACCATTTCCTGCATGTGCTCGTCGCGAATGCCGAAACTATATTCGGGGAACATCCATCCGGGATTGGCAATTGGCATATACGGAAATGCCTGACCAATGACGGCAATTTTGACGCCGCCACGTACAAAGAATTTGTAGGGCGGGAACAATTCCGAGGGTTCATCCCATTCCGCATCAAAGATGTTCTGCCCCAGTGCTGCAAACGGCAGGTCTTCCACAATTTCGTTAACGCGGCTCGACCCAAGCGTGAATTCCCAGTGGAACGTCATTGCATCGGGCTTTAGTGCATTCATCACATTGACCATGTCCTGGCCTTGCGTGTGATAGCAGGTGTACGATCCATGCCACGTGTCGCCACCATCAAGAAGTAACGCGTCAGGCCGCGCGGCACGAATGGAGTTGATGACCGTCGCGACGCGATCCAACCCACCAACCCGGCCATAGGTCTGCGCCAGCGAGGCAAAATCGTCATACGTCAGGGCATATGCCGACGGACTTCCATCATCGATGCCATAAAGCTTGCGGAAATCGGCGCCCGTCAGATGCGGTACCGCGCCCTTGTTGCCACCGACACCGATATTGATCGACGGTTCGCGGAAGTAGATTGGTTTCAACTGGGCATGAATGTCCGTGATATGGATCAGCGAGACGTTCCCGAAGGTGTCAAACTCAAGAAGCTGATCTTGCGTCAGCGCCTGCTGGGCTGCCAATTTCGCCCAGTTTCCAAAACCAGCTCCCCCATAGATCGCAGCAGCAGCCATGCTGGTCTGTAAGAAATCGCGACGAGAATTCATGGGGACCCCCGAAAAAGCACATACGTATGCGTATTATTGAATTTGTTTTGTTCAAAAAAAACCGCACCGCCGAAGCGCGCGGGTCTTTCAATTCTCTTAGTTACGGACCGAAGGGCCTTCGACCGACAGACCGTTGCCTCGCGAAGAAACATACAGCTCAAGTGCGATGAACTCCGGGCTTCCAGCGCTATAGGTTTCCGCGCGCGTATCGCGCACGCAGCCCTTGAAGCGCGAATGCACCGCGTTCAGCTTGGTGTTCTTTAGGCGATAGACTGGAAAAGCGTTGATCTGTCCCTGGCTCAAGTGGTCAGCGCGGATCATGCTACCGTAGTTGTCTTCATGGCAATTGGCGCAAGACATCTCAAGCTGACCTGTACGTGTATAATAAAGCTCCTTGCCGTCCTCCCAAACAGATTGAGCAGGACCATCAATTGCAACATTGACCGGCATGCCACGGGAGACAGACGCCAGAAGGGCGGTCATGTTAACCATGTTGCCGCTGGTGTATCCCCACTTCTCAGCGCCCATTTGGTTCTCGCGGCAATCGTTCACCTGCATCTCAATAGTGCGAACTTCGCCGGCGGTCTCATTCCACTTCGGATAAACGGCCTTAACGCCCGCCATTTCTTCCGACGCCCCGTGACAACTAGCGCATGATTTGTCCTCAGAACCTTCGACTGTATTCCACACGCCTTCTGCCTGCTCGACAAATAGCATTCCCGGGTTGTCGAAGTCATCGGCCTGCATTGCGCGGGTTTCGGTCCCGCGAAAAAGCCATCCGGAATACACCTCATCCATGACGTCCGACAAATGCGCAGGAGCTGCGGTCTTCGTTACCATCTTGATGTCTTCGTTCAATATCAGCGTATCCTCGGCCGGATCAGCATAAGCTACCGCGCCAAAAAACCCGACCAAAAAGATGCCAGCAACACCAGCAAGTTTCATCATTCTGTGTCCTCCCTATAGCTCTAAAGCTTAACTGACCGAGATCTCTTTGGTTTCCTCGTAGACCGATCCATCGTCATCGTACCAAGTGAATTTGAATTCACCGGCCTCAGGAACAATTGCTTGAAACTCAAAATACGGGTTCGTCGAAATTGCAGCCTCAAGCGTGATGTCAATCACGTTTTGACCGTTAAAATCGCATGTGAACCGATTGATAATCGACCTAGGAATAACGTTCCCGTCACCATCTTTTCGCTGACCCGACTCCATCTTGTGGCTAATCAGGGTCTTAATCGTAATTGTGTCCCCGGCTGCAGCCGTCTTTGGAACTTTGACGCGAGGCTTAACACCATCTGCCATTTTGTATCTCCTAAAAAATCTTTTCTAGCCGCCGCAGCCGCCGATTGTGACTTTGACTGTTGCTGAGGCCCGAGCGAACGAACCATCCTGCATCTTTGCAATCGCAACGACCTCCTGCGTCCCGGCCAACCGAATACGTGTCGATGCCGAATGCGATGCGGACAAAGCGCCAAATTTGAACGTTGCTACATTTGGGGTCGGATTGCCCATCGCCATCACCAAGATCTCTGACGCGCCAGGAGCATCAACTTCAATCGGCACCGTGTTGCCATTTTCAGCGATCTCAGGGGCTGTAAGTGTCACCCCGCCCTCAGCAATGTCCGCGCCGCCCGTAAACGATTCGATCAGATCCTCACCGGCGGCAAAGGCCTTAAGTGGCACACTCGCGACGACCAATATTCCGGCCCCAAGCTGCAAAACACTCCGTCGTGTCAGTTCCATTCTTTCTCTCCTGAATAAACCACCGCCATCAAGCGATGCCGGTTAGTCCTTGAGGGTGGTCAAATACGCCACGACATCTTCAATCTGCTGCGCTGTGAGCAACGGACCAAACGTATCATCGGCAGCTTTGCCTGTGTACGCCTTGCCGGGCCGGATAAAGCCCTCGGTCTTGTAGAACGAAGGCATCATGCTCTCTTCGAACATGATCTTCGCATTCGACACGATCCCGCGAAGCTCTGCTTCGCTCCAGCGATCTCCTGCACCATCAAGCGGCGGTCCGATCTCGCCTTGGAACGGCACATCGTCCAGATCGCTCACCTCATGGCAGGCAACGCAGTTGCCAAGGCTCTTGTTTCCGACAACCATCCGCCCCTGCGCCGCATCGCCTGCAACCCCCGACAAGGATTGCGCCACCGCTCCATCCGTAAAACTGACGGCCGTGGGCGATACTTCTTGTGCGGTTGCCGACACGCTCGTCGCCAATGCAATGGATAAAGCCAATCCTGAATACTTCATGCGTCCTCCCTAAAACCATGTTACATTAGCGTGCAGACAGTGGTCGTGGCAACAACAAATTCAATTATTTGATTTTCTGCATGTAGATTAGCTTGCTACCGTACTTTTTTCGGAGGTCAGTTAGAGCGCTCGCCAATCATACGGGCATGATACTTCTGGAAAGTTTCCTCGCCGCTGTAGCCTTCTGCAAGAATCCAGTTCAGAAGATCCAGTGTCGTGCTTTTGCTAAAAGCACCCGGCATTGACGCAACCGCAGCCGCAGCCGCAGACACACCTTCATCTACATCTATAGGGAAGAAAAGAATCGTAGGTGTGAACAACAGACCCCACTTTCTGACCATGTCTTTTTCCGGCAAGGTTGTTCCGTCAAAGTCCGTGACGTCAACATCCCCAAACATGTTGACCTGAACCACGAAGAAATCCTCGCTCAGCATGCGGGCAATCTCATCTTGCGAAAAAACGTCCTCGTGCATCTTCTTGCAGTAGAGACATCCGCGCTGTTCAACCAGAACCATTAGGCGTTTGCCCTCAGCCTCGGCCTCCGCGAGGTCTTCGCTCATGTCTTTGAACGTATCGCGCATCCAGGGCGCCTTGTGCAAACCGTCATCACCCATCTCAAGCGCCGAGGCGCCGGTTACGAAAAACAGAAATACGGCGAACGGTGTGATAAAATTTCTCATGGTACCTGCCTCCCAGCTTAACGTAGAACTCCGATGTCGGGACCGATTTCCAGCATCCATTGAGCAATGTAATTCATTGAATTCGTGGCAATAAGAATACCAAACACGATCAGCATAATGCCCATGATCTTCTCAATCAGACCAAGATGCTTTCTGAACCGGGACATCCACCGCATGAACGGCGCAATAAAAAGAGCGGCCAGCACAAATGGCGCTGTCATACCCACGCCGTAGACAAACAGCAGCAATGCACCGTTTGAAACGGTCTCCTCCCCCCCTGCCATAAACAAGATCGCCGCAAGCACTGGCCCCACGCAAGGCGTCCACCCAAACGCAAATGCCAACCCGATCACATAGGCACCCAGCAGGCTGGTACCCGAGGTGTTTCCGGCATCCGCCCGCAACTGCCTGTAGAGAAAGCCGATACGAAAAATCCCAAGGAAATGAAGCCCCATCACTATGATAATGGCCGCCGCAACCCATCGCAGAACATCGAAATACTCGCGAACAACCTGTCCAAAAGCCGTTGCCGCCGCACCAAGCCCCATGAAAATGGTGATAACACCGGCCGCAAAGAACAATGCCGCAAGGACCGCACGAACCCTGACACGCGCATCGATCTTTGCATCGGCCGAAATCTGGTTCATACCGACTCCCGCAAGATAACTCAGATAGAACGGCACGATCGGCAGAATGCATGGCGACAGAAACGACAGCAGACCAGCCAAGGCAGCGCCAGCAAATGTGATATCCATCGTGCGACTCGCCCTCCCTTGTGTAATTCACATATTCATATTATGTTGTATGAGATTCAAGAGGCCAGTTCGGATGCGCTTTCAAAAGCTTGCTTCAACACTATTGGCGATTGCTTTGTCGGCCACAGCGGCAACGGCAGAAAGCGTTCTGGTCATGGTTGAGGAACACGGTTGTGTCTGGTGCGTGCGCTGGAACGCCGAAATCGCACCTATTTATCCCAAGACATCTGAAGGCAAGGCAGCGCCGTTGCGTCGGCTCGACATCAATCAAACAATGCCGGCAGAGCTGTCATTTAAGGGAAAGCTGCACTTCACACCGACATTTGTGCTGATGGTAGACGGCAAAGAGATATCGCGACTGGAGGGGTATCCGGGAGAGGATTTCTTTTGGGGTCTGCTTGGACAGATGCTAAAAACCGCGGAAATTGGTTTATCTAGTTAGGCAGCGTAGATGCGAGACGATGTCGTGGTATTTGCCTCCGGTGAAACTTTAACGTGAGAGAGAGAAAAATGGTCCTTCCTGTCTTTGACGAAAACACATGTGCCGACGACATGGATAAGATGGCGACAAACGCCATGCGCGCGTCAAACTTCCTTAAGGCAATCAGTCACGAAGGACGATTGATGATCCTGTGCCACCTCGCCACCGGTGAAAAGTCCGTGACCGATTTGGAGCGACTTTTGTCAGCGCGACAAGCTGCGGTGTCTCAACAACTCTCCAGACTGAGGCTGGAAGGCTTGATCACGCCACGCCGCGACGGCAAGCAAATATACTATTCATTGACTGATGACCGTCCGAAACAGATAATGGAAGTTGTGTACGATCTGTTTTGCAGTGCCGAATAAGCTCACGCATTTTCAAAATTAGCCGCGTGGTATGAACGTGGAATACAATGATGCTTGAGATGTTTTCTGAGGATACATTGGTGGCCGCTGTTGGCCTGTTGGGCGGCATGCTTCTTGGTCTGGCGGCAAGAATTGGACGTTTTTGCACCTTGGGTGCTATCGAGGATGTCTTCTACGCAGAAAGCACGCTGCGCTTGCGCATGTGGGGCATCGCGATCGGCGTTGCTATAATCGGTTCCTTCGGACTGTCAGCAATTGGTTTTCTTCATTTAGAGGAAACGCTTTACCTGTCGCGTGGATGGAGCCCCGTGGCCAGCATCGTTGGCGGTCTGCTTTTTGGCTATGGAATGGCGCTCGCAGGCAACTGTGGGTATGGTGCACTGGCACGATTGGGCGGTGGCGACCTTAGATCATTTGTGATCGTTCTGGTTATGGGCGTGTCCGCCTATATTGCCCTCGGCGGGCCATTGGCAGCTCTCAGAATTTGGTTGTTTCCTCAACAGGAGCTTCCCAGTGAGATGCCGTCTATCGCAGTGTCGGTCTCGCGGCTAACCGGGCAGTCTACCGAAGTTATCGGTATCTCTATCGGGATACTTATAGTGGCGGGAACCCTTGCCCACACTGAATTTCGACGCTCGTTCACCCATGTGTTTTGGGGTTTGATCGTGGGAGTTGCCATTGTTATTGGATGGGCCGGCACACAGTGGCTAGCAAGCAACGGTTTCGAAGCCACGCCCGTGGTAAGTCATACCTTTTCAGCACCAATCGGTGAGACAATGCTGTACGTCATGACCTCCTCTGGAAACAGTATTAGCTTTGGAACCGGCTCGGTCGTCGGCGTGCTTTTAGGCGCTTTCATCGGCAGCCTTTTCAAAGGCCACTTCCGTTGGGAGGCCTGCGATGATCCTCGCGAACTGCGCAGGCAAATCCTCGGGGCTTTCTTGATGGGCATCGGTGCCGTGGTCGCCTTAGGTTGCAGCGTTGGCCAAGGCCTCTCCGCATTTTCGCTCCTTGCCTATAGCGCCCCGGTGACCTTCATAAGTATTTTGGTCGGTGCGGCGGCGGGCTTAAAGCAACTCATGCTCGGGTTTGCGCCTTCAAGCTGAAGGCGAACCGAAAACGCGGAACGACTTCAGCCCGCTCCGCCCTCGCAAAAACGGCGGTATAAAAGACCAATCAGCGCCAGAACCGTCGGGTCCGCAATCGAGTAGAACATCTGACGACCCTCCCGCCTCGACTGAAGCATCCCCTCATCCTTCAACTTCGTCAGGTGCTGCGAAACGGCGGACTGGCTCGCGCCTACCCTTGTTTCGATTTCGGCGACTGAGAGCTCCTTATCAATCAAGCAACACAGCACTTTTAGCCTGTCACGATGCGCCAGTGATTTCAGAAATCGCGCGGCCTGATCGGGCGCATCGGACCCGTCGCCTGCAAAATATTGCAGGGCATCGTCAGGCATTAATGTCTGTCGTTCCATAAGAATATCCGTCCGCCACTTTCCCACCAAACGTAACCCTCAAATCGATATATTCAACTTGCATAATATAATTTCATCCTATTTGTTGACATATTATAAATTCTTAATATGTAATGTTTTGAGCAAAATGGAGAAACCGACATGCAACCGGATGTAACCCCCTTCTTTGACGAAGAGACATTCACCGCGTCCTTTGTCGTCACCGATCCCGAAACGAAACACTGCGCGATCGTCGATTCCGTTCTCGACTTTGACTATGCATCCGGACGGACAGATTTTCGCTCTGCCGATCAAATCATCAAATTCGTCCAGGACAGTGATCTGACCGTCGACTGGATTTTGGAAACCCACGTCCACGCAGACCACCTAAGTGCTGCGCCGTACCTTCAGGAGAAAATTGGCGGCAAAATTGGCATCGGCCGAAACATCACCATAGTTCAGGACACGTTTGGCAAGGTTTTTAATGCCGGAACTGAATTCGCCCGGGACGGCAGCCAATTCGACCGACTGTTTTCCGAAGGCGACACATTTTCTGTTGGCAACATCTTGGCATCGGTGCTGAACACGCCCGGGCATACGCCCGCCTGCCTCACCTACCTGATCAAGGACGCCGCCTTTGTCGGAGACACCTTGTTCATGCCGGATTTCGGAACCGCGCGCGCTGATTTTCCGGGCGGATCGGCCAATGCGCTTTACGCCTCTATCCAGAAGCTTTTCACACTGCCTGACGACACGCGTGTCTTCGTCGGGCACGACTACAAGGCGCCAGGCCGTAGCGAATTCGCATGGGAAACAACAATTGGCGAGCAAAGGACGCTGAACAAACATGTCGGCGAGGGACGCAGCGAAGATGACTTCGTGGCCATGCGGACCACGCGTGATGCCGAGCTTGAGATGCCAAGGCTCATCTTGCCGTCGCTCCAGGTCAACATGCGCGCCGGGCAGATGCCGCCAACAGAACCTGACGGAAACGTCTACTTCAAAATCCCTGTGAATAGGCTGTAATCCCATGATTGGTAATAGTTATCTCTTCGGCCTCGCCGGAGCGGTATACCTTTTAGGAAATGGTCGGATACTGGGTGCCAGCGCCACTATAGGCGGCTTGATCGACGGCTCGCGCCGCGCAGATTGGCAGGACAGGTTTTTGTTCATCGCCGGACTTATCGCAGTACCATGGCTGGCCATCACCTGGCTTGGGCTGACCCCCACAACCCACATCAAAACCAATCCGACTGTGATCGTTGTGGCGGGTTTGTTGGTCGCAGTCGGCTCGCGCTTGGCGAATGGATACACCGGCGGCCACGGCGTTTG
>CAJQNG010000186.1 GCA_905479635.1 uncultured Boseongicola sp.
GGTGTGTGGAAAATGAGCCCCAACAGGGGCGTTAGCGCGATACTTCACCGGGTTCATAACTCATTGAAGCGTCTTGCAAAACACCTGAGGCCGAGCAGCCTGAGTGGCGTCTGAACGAAGCGAGAGAGCTGTTCCCCCGCGTTTCCTGGGATGTTCCCAGCGATTGCGTGATTTTTTTCCTAGACCGGAAAAGGGGTCATAAGATGCGACAAACAGACAGTAAAACTGCTGCACATTCAGCAGTCAGTCAGCCAGAGGCGAACACACAGAAACAGGGCCATGATCGGGTACTTCGGGACAATATTGTTCCTCAGCTCGGTCGGCGTATCCGAGGCGGTCGAGAGACATGGGTGGTTCATTGCTCACGCGCAGGCAAGGTTGCAAAGATCACCCTTGGCGCTTGTGCGACCATCCCAATCGTGCGCGCGCGGGCAATGGCTCAGGACCTTCTTGATGAGGCACCAACCCACTCCCCCCTCTCCGGCAAAACTGCCCTAGCAGCGTTTGCCCAAATCTTTCTTGATGATTGCGCGGGCCGTTGGAAGCCCAAAACCCTCCATTCACACAGGCACGCAATGTCACGACATATTTTGCCGGGTTTGGGGGATATGAAGATCGGAAAAATCGAGCGTTCTGACGTGACCACGTGGTTCAATAAAATGAACATGTCGAAGGGCGGTCGCAATCGCGCTTTGTCGGTTCTGTCGTCGTTGTTTATCCATGCGGAAATTCGCGGACTTCGCCCACCCGGATCAAACCCCTGTGCCGGAATGCGCAGACACGACATGCGCTTCAAAGCGCGCTATCTGGATGCCGATGAATATGCAGCACTTGGACGGGCTTTTGCCAAGGCCTCTGTGACATCCCCCATGGCCGTCCGCGTCTTTCGGTTTTGCGCCTTAACAGGGTGCCGAAAATCTGAGGCCTTGATGCTGCGTTGGTCAATGATCGACGGCAACAGAGCGGCGCTCCCGGACTCCAAAAGCGGGCCGAAGTCGATATGGCTGGGCAGACCCGTTCGAAAGCTCATAGCGACTGTTCCAAAGACAGGCGACTTGGTCTTCGAGATTGATGGTAAGCCAGTATGTCCAAGGATGCTGCAAAGGGTATGGGACGACATCAGATCGGATTTAGGGATACCAACGTTCCGCATCCACGATCTGCGTCACTGCTTCGCGTCTGTCGCCGTAAGCCTCGGATACGACCTTCTGATTGTTGGAGGCTTGCTCGGCCATGCCGACAAAGGTTCCACCGCAGGCTATGCGCATCTCAGTACCCGCGACGTTGCAGCAGCCTCTGCACGCGTTGGTAGGCACTTCGCCAAGGTGATAGCCGGAAAACAGCCCAGGAAGGCCTACAAGCCCCGTAGACGCGGCTCTAAGCCTGATAAGCTTATAGCAGCGTTCCTGAGGTCAAAGGACACTCTGACGGCGTTCTGTGCCAGCCGTGGGTTGGAGCCAGAGACGTTTCGCCGCGATGTCGAGAACTGGCGGTCTGTGAATGCGAAGTTGGCACGATGAGAACGGAAGCACTCTTAACCGCGCATATGCTTGCCTCGCTCAAACCCCAAGCAAAGGACTATGCGATCTTCGATGCAAGGTGCCCTACCCTCGCAATACGTGTGCAACCCGGTGGTTCAAAATCATGGGTCACTTGGGAGCGGACGTCTGGAAAATCTCGGCGCGTCACACTTGGACGCTTAGATGATCTGACGCTTGAGCAAGCGCGAGGTGCGTTGCTGTCGTACAATGCCACGCAGGCCGTCACGAAGATCGACAGGTGCATAACATTCGCGGAACTGGTCCGCATATTTATGGCGGCTAAAAGGAAGGTCTACAGGCCGGACACCATCGACAGCCTGCAATCCTATCTCAAAACGCAACTGCTGCCAGCATTTGGAAAGGTACGGACGGATCGGATCACCACACCTGAGGTCGCAGATTGGTTCCATGGATATTCCCGGACAATGCCCGGCGGGGCAAACCAAGCGCTTCTCCACTTCACAACAATCTTAAACTGGGGAAAGGAAAACGGACACATCCCGTTTTTGTTGCCAAACCCCGCCAGCCCACTGCGGAAAAACCGTCGTGCAGCGCGAGGGCAGATGTTGAACAGCGGCGACTTGAACAGATTGTTCAACGTGCTTGCCACTCCGACGTCCCGAAACAAAGAAGCGGCCAGCGTGATCGAGCTGGTCTTGCTGACGGGTTGTCGCTCTGGTGAGATCGTGCGGCTGCGTTGGGACGAAGTAAAGTCAACGCGCTTGGACCTCGCTCAAACCAAAACAGGCGCGCGAACGGTCTTGCTCAATGATCTTGCGATTGAACGGCTGAAAGAGCGGCGGCGGACACGATCATCCGCATTCGTCTTTCCGTCGCCTTACGATCCTGCCAAGCCACGCACTGCGCCTACTCGCTCGTGGCAGACCATCAAGGAGAAAGCAGGCCTACCTCCAAATTTGAGGCTGCATGATCTACGGCACACATACGCCAGCCACGCCATACTTGGCGGAGAAAGCCTCTACATCACTGGCAGGTTGCTGGGACATCACGATGCGCAAAGCACTGAGCGCTACGCCCATCTCTCTGGGGTAGCATTGACTGACGCGTCTGAGAGAGTCTCACGTAAGATCGAAAAACTGCTGGTTGGTCGCTCATAGATCAACTTCGTCTCACAGGGCCATCGCGGAGGCCGACAAGAGTCTCAAGCGGTGGCCCTGTGGGGTAGCTTCCAGGACGGGATATGGACCTACTCTGCATTCTTTCGGTAAGCCCCCTACCCTTCGCCCAATAGTCCCGCTACGATTTGAACAAGTGATTTCTGGGCTCCCGACCAACATGAACGGCCCTTAGCCGACATTCACCAAGATCAACCTTACCGCGGCGCGGCATACCAAGAGCGGCCATTCATGCACCCTGCAGCATTTCCGTCCTCGGAGGTCTGCATCGCGGACAAAGTTACTCGTCTTGATAAGAGAACGAATGTCAGCTTTGCTGCGCCAGAACGCGAGACCTAGGGACAAACCCATCCGCCGGAGACATCAAGGATAGCTCCAGTTATGTATTTCGCCTGGCTGGACAAAAGGAACAACGCCGCATTGGCTATATCTTCCTCCGTGCCAGGGTGCCCCAATGGTGTGTGGGCGACGACAGACTCCAGATATTCAGGGTGATTGTCCATCCAAGCGCGGGTGATTTCGGTTAAGATGGCACCAGGGCGTATGCAATTTACGCGCACACCTTCAGCGGCCTGTTCGCGGGCGAGGCCAATCGTAAATGTATCGACCGCCCCTTTTGATGCGGCATAGTCGACATAGGACCCACCTCCGCCGTGTTTAGCCGCAGCGGAGGAGATGTTGACGATTGCGCCGCCGTTTCCTCCGCGGGCTTTGGACATACGCGCCAGGGCTTCTTTGCTGCAGATAAATGGCCCAAGTGTGTTGACTTCAAAAAGACGACGGCTGCGGGCCACGTCCAGGTCTTCCACGCGACCTTGGCTCCCCATGGTCCCGGCATTGTTTACAAGGCCGGTCACAGGTCCGAGTTTGTCATCGACCTCAGCGAACATCGCTGCAATCTCCTGGGCATTTGCGACATCTGCCTTCAGGGCAATCGCTGTGCCTCCTGCGTCCTCTATGGTTGCAACAACCCGCGCTGCACCCTCCGCGTCCGACGCAAAATTCACCACACAGGCCCATCCCGCCTTGGCCGCTTCAATACAGATTTTGGCGCCAATCCCCTTACTGGCACCGGTAACAATCAAAACGGTCATTCCGCTCACCTCATTTTCCAATGCCAACGATACCTTTGAATCCTGGCGCTTTGGTTTGGCATTCTTTTCAAATCAAGCTGTGGGACGCATGCCAAGTGTTTCGACTATATAGTCGATGAATACCCGAAGCTTGGCGGGCATATATGTTCGATGAACAAATACTGCGTAAATTGGCTGATCCTCAGTTGCGTAGTCTGGCAGGATCCGATGTAGCTGTCCTTGCGCGATCATGTCGGTGACCAGGTAATCGCCGATCAATCCCATGACATGCCCTGATCGGACCGCATTGACGGCTGCATTGGGCGAGTTGACGACGAATTTTTCGGGCATCCTGAACTCAACCTGCGCACCATCGTGCTCCAAAAGGTTAACCACTCCCCAATTCCCGCTTACCTGCTTCACGGTTTGGTGTAGCACAACATCATCCAGGCTTTCTGGCGCGCCGTACTGCCGGATATAATCGGGCGTGGCCACGAATATCAATTTCTGTGCGTAGAGTTTGCGCGCCATCAGTCCTGACGCGGTCAATCCATCCTGACCGCCAACCCGGATTGCGAGATCAAAGTTTTCTTGAATTAGGTCGACATGTCGATTGTCGAGATGCAGATCGATTGTAACCTCGGGATGCAGCGCGAGGAAGCCCGGAACGGCCGGAGCGATCTTTTCTTGTCCAAAAGCAACGACACTGCTTACTCTGAGGTGTCCGCGTGGTTTGGAGCGACGCTCTCTGATTTCGGAGCTGACAACGTCCAGTTCATCCACAAGCACAGAGGCGCGGTTAAGGAAAATGTCTCCTTCTTCCGTCAAGCTGATTTGACGGGTCGAGCGCTGAAACAATCGCACGCCCAGATGATCTTCCAGTTCGGAAACAAGGCGACTGACGCTGGGGGTTGAAATATTCAGGCGCCGACCCGCTGCCGCAAAGCCGCCCTGCCGCGCAACCTCGCGACATACCTTGATCGCATGAAGCTTATCCATTTCGTTTGTCGTTCCGGATTATGGAATAGTGCCTTTCCAATTTGGCGCATTCTGTGGGTTTTTGGAAGCCGCTATAAGGAAATAGGGATCGAACCTAGATCAACCTTGGAGAACGAAATGCTTATTGACCCTGACCCCTGCCATCGCAGCAGACCCAGCCCTCCCCTTGCAGTATCCCGCCTCGGTATCGCACGAGAAGCCGTCTTTACTCAGCGCCGCATCATACTGAATTTGGAAGCCAAAGACGCGCAGCAGCGGAAGTATGAACAAACCTTGGTATCAATGCGCTGTGCGATCGCAAAGGTTTTGGAGTTAGCTGCAAGAGCACTTCAACACACGGCTCAACGGTTCCGCCCGCGACAAGTTTGACCGCCTCCGCACGACTTTCTTGATTGTTCACATACTGCCAGAGCGGACGCTGGCGCATGATGCATGAACAATCGAAAAGGGCTCCTTGCTGCCGTTAGGCGCATCGCAGCGATCCTGCCAAACGATCTCGCCCCGACCAACATGAACGGCCCATTGCCGCCATTGGTCAACAGGTTCAGATGCTGCGGCGCGGCCCGTCAAACCGGCCGTTCGCTGCAACCGCTAAATCAAGGGAAAAGCGAATTCACAGTTCGCGGGACGAAGCGAACATTGCTTTGGTCCAGACGTCAGCGCTGTAGGAAGACCGCCCCTAACCAGAAAAACCAGACCAATTGCGTGATCCCGAACAATGCCGCCATGTCATGCAGGCCCGGCAGTATCGAGAGCAATCCGGCCAGACCGACGCAGATGCCAAGATAGTTCAAAATTTTTGGGAAGATGCCGCCGCGCAGCGCCGCCATTGAGAATATCAGCGTCATCAGGCCACCTAAAATTTCACCCTGGCCCAGACCGATCCCTTCCGCGACCGTTTCGATACCCGACCAATACAGTGCGGCGGCGCTTGGGTTCGTCTCCATCAATTGGATTGCGGGCTCAATCCCGGAAATTGTGACCATCCCGCTTGCGATCAGCAATCCGGCCCAAATAAACCCCAACACGGAAGCAAACCGAGCAGACGCTGGCGCTACGCCTTTCAGGGTTTCGTGCAAGGCGAAAACGAGAGCGGTCAGCACGACCCCAAAGACAACATAAATCGCCAAATGCATGCCGTGGAACAGAAGCGCATTCGCCGCCAGCATTTCCAGTTTTTGTTCGGCGCTGGTGATACTCGGCATGTCGAGGACAACTAAAAACAAGCCGATTCCGGCAGCGTAAGCCAAGCCGAGGTAAAGTGCGGCAAGTCCGCCGATTTTTCCAAGTTGCGGCATCAAAGGGCCCCTTTGAACAAAAAATGCGTGTCTTCCGGTGTCGCCCCCATGCGAATGAGCCGGCGTGTAAGTTCAAAATCAATTCGAGTCTAGAAGAATTTCAGCAGGCCGTTGCAGGATAGAAAGACGCTTGGGGACATGCACGCTGGACAGAGTTCCCGAATTGCATTCCTGAAAGCAGGCCAGAGGAAGCGCCGCAGCCATCGACACTTTGGGCTCTTCGTGGTTATCGGCTGCGACGCAGCATCTCCCTTTTACCGCTATCAGGTGTTTGTGAGGAACGGCCCCAACCGGACTTTGGCCGCTCCATACAACGCTGCGGTGCAGCTTTCGCATTGCGGCCATTCGTGCATGGCGCAGCATTTTTGTCGGCTAAAACGTCGGTGTGCGGGACATTGCGGACATTGAACTGCCTTCCGTCATGCCGCGGTACGGCCCTTCGGACCGGACTTTCGCTGCAACTGCAGAATTTCCGATGGGCGAATTCACACAATGCGGGACAAACCGAGCTTTCGCTGCGGTTTCGCCAAGGTCGGCTTTGGAAACGCCTCTAGAAAACAGCTGCTTGTTACCGGCGAGTGGCTGGTCGGCCCTTGTAGTGTTAAAGTCGTCCCAGAGCATTGCACAGGAGCATCCCTTTCATGGCCGTTCATCGAAGCAATTTTCCAAACATCGAAGCCGAATTATTCTTGGCCTATGGTGGAATGGAAACCGACTTGCTGTTCAACCGTGGCATCGATTTGCCGGGCTTTGCTTCTTACCCGCTCTTGGAAACTGACAAAGGCCGCGCACTTCTCAAAGAGTATTTCGCAGAGATGATCGCATTGGGAAGAGAGACGGGTGTAGGCATTATTCTTGAGAGCCCAACATGGGTTGCGAACCGGGATCGTGGGGCCGTGATTGGCTATGCTCCCGAGAAGATTATGCAGTTGAACCAACAAGCCGTCGCCCTGATGTCAGAGGTGCGTTTAGATCGGGGTGATGTCCCAACAGTGATCAGCGCCAACATAGGCCCGCGGGACGATGCTTACGCACCCAGTGAGCAAATGAGTTCTGATGAAGCTGAACGATATCACTCTGAACAGATTTCGGCTTTGGCCGAGACCGACGTTGATGTCGTGAGCGGTTACACCCTTGCCTACAGCGCCGAAGCGATAGGCATTGTCCGAGCGGCGCGGCGTTTTGGGTTGCCTGTTGTGATCGCCTTCACGGTTGAGACCAACGGGAAACTACCGACGGGAGCCACCTTGGAAACAGCTATTTCTGAGGTGGATGACGCAACAGAAGGATATACCGCTTACTTTATGATCAACTGCGCACATCCCGACCATTTTGAGCAGGTCCTTGCAGATGGGCCTTGGATGCAGCGGGTAAAAGGTATTGTCGCAAACGCTTCGCGTTGCAGTCACGCTGAACTGGACGAAGCTGAGAAATTGGATGACGGTGATCCGATTGAGCTTGGAAACCAGTTGTCACAAATCCGTCGCCGGTTTCCGCATATTCGCGTTCTGGGAGGATGCTGCGGTACCGACATGAGGCATATGGAACAAATCGCAAAGGCATCCACTGCCCCTTCCGTTTAAGGGCTGGGTCCATCGACTTACCCAACAGCAGAAGCCGACGTTCATCCCATTTGCAGCATCTCGCACTCTGGGCTCCTTCCGGACCTTAGCTGCTTTTGCACATCTTGTGATATACAACGCCGTCAACGTCTGGTTGTCGCATTGGGAGGGTATGGCGGATCGGAGGATCCATCATGGAAACATCAAACTTACCTGCCATTCGCGCACTTCGCCCTGCCTGGAACAAAGGTCGCATCGTCGGCCAGAAGCTCCCGCTGAAGCCCAAGCATGTCTGGGCGATCCGCGTGCGACTCGAGTTGGCCGAAAACCATCGCGAGCTTGCTCTTTTCAATATGGCCATCGACAGCAAATTGCGCGGCTGCGATCTCGTCCGGATGAAAGTCGTCGATGTTTTGGCGTCTGGACAGATCAAGGAAAGGGCATCGGTGCTGCAAAGCAAAACCCAAAAGCCGGTTCGGTTTGAGATATCAGAGGGCACGCGAGCTTCGGTCGCGACGTGGATGGAAGACCCGCTGATGGTCGGCTCCGAATATCTCTGGCCAGGACGATTCCATGAGCGCCTCTACATCTCAACGCGTCAATATGCACGGATCGTGCGGGATTGGGTTGCGTCCATCGGTTTGGAAGTCACTGCCTACGGGACCCACTCGATGCGTAGGACAAAGGTTACCCAAATTTACAAGAAGACCGGAAACCTGCGCGCAGTCCAACTCCTGCTGGGACATACCAAGATGGATAGCACTGTCCGGTATTTGGGTGTGGAACTCGAAGATGCTTTGGCAATCGCAGAAGCTATTGAAATATAAGCGATTGGGCCGTTCGACACGGACGGCCC
>CAJQNG010000187.1 GCA_905479635.1 uncultured Boseongicola sp.
GGTCGTCTTAACACCGCCACGGGTGCCACCTGCCGTCCCAGTACAAGAGACAGGAGAGCCTCTTGCCTGAGATCGCAGAGACTGTACTTGGCTGCTTGGATGCAGGCACTCAAACGGCGCCATTTAGCGGCAGGCCTGAGGGATTGACGCTGGAGCGAGCCTACCAGGTGACAGCCGAGCTGAGGGGGCTTCGGGAAGCACGAGGTGAGCGGCGGGTGGGACGTAAGCTCGGCTTCACGAACAAGAGGCTCTGGCCCGAATTCGGGATCGATGCACCGATCTGGGGTGATATTTTCGACACGACGGTGACCGAAACAGGCGAGCCTTGGCAGTTTGCGGCTGCCGCGGCCGCCGAACCCAAGATCGAACCGGAGATCGCGCTGGGTCTGGAAATGATACCCGAGCCCGGCATGGATGCAGCGTCTCTGCTAGGCTGCGTTGGTTGGGTGGCGCATGGCATCGAGATTGTACAGTCCATCTATCCCGGCTGGCGCTTCAGGCCGGAAGACACTGTGGTCGCCGGTGCGCTGCATGGCGCGTACTTCCTGGGTCCGCGCCGGCGCCTGAGCGATGCGAACAGGGGCGACTGGCTGAATGCGCTATCACGATTCTCCCTGACGTTGTCGTGTGACGGCGATGAAATCGGCGGTGGTCGAGCCGGGGACGTTCTGGGCGGGCCGGTGTTGGCGCTGTCCCATTTGGTGGAGTTGCTGGCGCTGGATCCGAACAACCCGCCACTGCTGCCAGGCGAATTTGTGACCACTGGAAGTGTCACACTCGCCTATGACATCTCGGCTGGGCAGGTTTGGCAGACCGCGCCGGAGGGAGTCGATCTTCCTCCGCTGGAGATCGAGATCATCTAGCGTGCGATACGCCGCAGGGCAGTCTTTACTCCGCCTCACACCATCCGTCGGACTGCATCTCGTTGAGCCGGGAGGCAGTTCGTGCAAACTCGAACGCATTGAGACACCTTCTGTCTAGAACCGATCAGGCGTGCGTGTTTTGCAACCAAGTAAAAAGCCCGCCTTTGTGGTTCGTAAACATGGCTGGGCAGGGCGGAGACCTCAGATATCGTAGCCCTTAGCGGACATTCGATCGATTTGCAGCGAACGACTGCTATGAGTATCCGTCATGACCAAGCCAATATCGATCCAACCGCCGCCGGTGCCCGCCAAAATTGGCGTGGCGGGCACCGGCTCAATCTTCGCAGATCGATGGGAAAAGCATAAGACAAGCCCCTAGTAATCCTTCTCTTAGATACCCGCCCAGAATTTGAAACTCATTGAAATCTGAGTTGGATTCGTTCAGTTTTCCGAGTATTCTATGGATAGAAGGATCGCGAGGAGCATCCAAGATGTCAGACAAGTCTTTTGAATTCGACCATGGCAAACTAATTGATTCCGTGCTGTCAGGGGATATGAATGCACTTTCAGAGGTTCTCAACTACGAGGATGTGAATGAGGCCGATCCTGATGGTTGGACCGCTCTTCACATCGCTGCACGAGAGGGAAACACTGAGGCTACTCAACTGCTCTTGAGCCAACCTTTAATTTGCATTGATGCAAAGAATAAGTGGAAAAGCACTTCTCTGATGATTGCTGCCGGAAGTGGTAAACTGGCTATCATTGACCTTCTGTTACGCCATCCAAGGATCCAGATCGACTTGCAGGCAGAATACTACGGACGCACCGCACTGATCGAGGCTGCTGTGAAAGGGCACATTTCAGTGGTCAAGGCGCTTGTTTCCAATGGCGCAAATGTCAATGTTACGGATAAGTCAGGCCGAAACTCGGCATTGATTGAAGCCATAAAGAACGGGCATTTCAATATTGCAACGTACTTGCTTCGCTCAGGCTTGGTGGATTTCTCCGACCGTGACCTCAGGCTACAGGCGCTCATTTGGTGCGGAAACCGTGGAGAAGATGTCCTTCGATCCGAACTCGACACTGCGATTAACAGGTTCTTTGAACAAAATCACAGAGCCGCTTCCTAGGCGATTCCAACGAGACCAATTATAGTAGTTCCAAATGGGGAAATTTCGCGCGAAGGATCAATGCTGAAAAGACGCGTGACTAACAGCGGCTCTGTCCCGCAGAGCGGTCATTTATGAAGGGCGCGGCGAATGGCTGCTCCGTGCCCTTCGCGATCGATGATGCACCGACCACGAATTTCGCAAATGGGCGACCGCTGTATAGCCAAACAAGATTGAACGGGTTGCGCTAAAAGTTTTGATGCATGAGATTGCAGGACACCCGCCAAAGGAAATTGCCACATGAAGATCTATGGATTGAGCACCTGTGCAATTTGTCAAAGGGCCCGAAAGGCGTTGGAAGCAGAGGGCAGGGACGTCAGTTTTCGTGATGTTCGGGCCGAACCGCTGAGTGAAGCAGAGTTGGGCGAGCTGATTGCAGAGTTCGGAGATCGGCTAGTGGATCGAAAATCGAATGACTACCGGGCGCTCAATGACTGGCTAAAAAATTCGGAGGCAGATGCCCAGATATCAGCCCAACCAAAGGTGATGACCCGCCCGATCATACGTGATCGGGATGTGTTTTATCTAGGATGGGATGACGCGGTTCAAAAGGCTTTGCTTCAGGGTTAATGTCCTTGGATGAAGATGCGGGTTAGAAGCCGAATGCCCACCCTTCAGTCAATATCGGGCAGCTTTGCCCCATACATGGCGCTTCCATTTTGAGACGTTCTGCGATCACTTCTGGAGACCAGCAGTCTTCCAGTCGATCACTCACTGTCGCCAGCTGTTCGAGGTCCTGAACGCGCCTTTTGCGCTTCACAGTAGCTCTGATCGGCCAACATCTGTGACGTCATTTGCCAGGAGCCTTCAGCCTATGGGACTTCGTCATCACGCCACGCGTTGCGTTTGGTCTTGAGGTGGAGTGTTTCACGGTCTCCGCCAAGTGCATCAGAGATCGTAGTTTTCGATGCTTTCGTATGAAGCATTTGCCCCAAGACTCGACGTCCGTCGTGGTTCAATTTGCAATGAGGTTTTCCGTTACATCCTCCTGCTCTTCATTAAGAATTTATCGAGTGATGCAATCCGAAATGAAACGTGCCCTGCAACAATTAGATTATGACCAAAAATTGCAAAAAAGCGGCGCCCGATTGGGCGCCCCGCTTTATCGGTTGAGGGTTTGAAACTTAGGATTAACCCATTTTCTCTTCTGCCATCGCAAAGTAATCTTCGTAACGCGAACGTGCTTTGCCGCGCTGACGGACGTCTTTGGCGGCGTCAATTTGTTCCTGGGTTACGTCACCAACAAGCACAAGACCAACCATGCCAGTCGACTGATGCGGTGTGCAGTGGTAGCCGTATACGCCGGGCACATCGAAGGTCACTGTAATGTTGCCGTTGATGTCGCCCTTCCATTCGGCGGCGCCATCGGGAAGCATATCCTTGGTGGAGGCCGAGTTGTGGCCGCGGTCGGTTGAGGTAAAAGTAACTGAATCGCCCTCAGCAATTTTGATCACAGGTGGATTAAACACCTGACGCTCTCCACTTGCGTCCTTGTTGAGCATTTCAACGACATGATCAGTGGTGTGGCTACCAGCGAACGATTTGAGTGGCACGGTTGCAAGCGCAGTCGCGCCAATGAGCTTAAGGCCGTCACGGCGAGTAATTTTCATAGAAACTTCCTTCCAGTTAATACCTGGCCCCGCGTAACCACGCTGTGCCCGTCCTTATATCATCTAGGCTTTGACAACACTTAGACAACTGCCCGTGCAATTGCACACCGCTGCCACAAGGAATTAAGCGCCTCGACAAGATATGCAATATCACTGTCCGTATTAAGCGGTCCTGGGGTAATGCGAAGGCGCTCGGTTCTCTGAGGAGTTGGGTCTTTGCCGGAAGCATCCGCTCCGCTACCGAAGTTACCATAATCTCTATTATCGGCCTTTTAATTGTGGCCGCAAAGTTAGAATGTCTCACATCTGCAAGAAGTGTCACACTTCCCTGTTGATCAAGCAGGATTGGAGTTGAACCATTGGTTCTGCGACCCTCAGTCACCTTGGCAAAAGGGAACCGTCGAAAACACCAACAACCGCCTGCGCCGCTACTTGCCGCGCAAAGCTGATACCACGGCGTTCACAGATCGATATTTGAGATCGATCTGCGACCGCCTCAATGCAACACTGCGCAAGTGTCTGGGGTATCAAACGCCCGCAGAGGTCCTCCAGACAAAACTGATGGAAAGAGAGCAATCATTCAGATAAACTGATCAAACAGAAATTGCGCTTCAGCGCGAACTCACAACAAGAAACTCATGTCGAAGCGGCCCCTGGTGCACATCAAGATTGGCATAAAGAACGTCGCGCATCTGATGCGGCCTATCCCTGAGACATATGCATGACAGGCATGATACCGGCCTGGGTCGACGGCGTTCTGACCCCAGTCGAAAAGCTGGAAGTTCATCAAAAGGGGCTGAAGCATAAGGCAGTCAGTGTCTTTGTAATGAATGGTTCACGCGTACTGATCCAACAGCGGGCGCTGGTCAAATACCACACTCCAGGGCTTTGGGCGAACTCGTGTTGCACGCATCCTGACTGGGATGAAGACCCCCTCGCCTGCGCTGTTCGGCGGCTTCGTGAAGAGCTGGGGATCGAAGGTTTGTCGCCTTTCCACCGTGATCGGGTTGAGTATCGCGCAAAGGTGGGCGGCGGGCTGATCGAGCATGAAGTGGTTGATATTTACCTTGCCGAAGCCACTGCGGATTTGGCGACGCTACTTAACCCCGACGAAGTTCAGGCCGTAGAGTGGGTCGAGCTTTCGGCGCTTTCACAAGCCGTTGCCAAAACGCCTGAGAAATTCACGCCTTGGCTGCGGATATATCTGGCGGAATATAGGGATCGGATTTTTGCTAATCTTGCGCACCCTTAACCGCTAGTATTATCCCGATAATTGGTTGTGCATCGCTAGCTCCCCATTTTCCATTAGGGAGATAGCTAGCCAAGTAAGTTTTCTGCCCATTCTTAGTGGTTCCAGGGAGTGTTATGGGACTTGGCGCGACAACGCGCGGATCCAAGCTGCATGTCTCCTTGGCGCAACGGTTTCTAAACTGTCTGACCACGTACCTTGTAGCGTGACCAGCGGCCGGCTTTATTTAATGGAGTGCAAGGTTGTGAAGATGGATCGTCTCTATTTAATTGTGGGGTTCGTCTGGTTGGTTCTGGGCATGGTTTTTGGACTCTACCTGAGCATCACTGGCCAGCTTCAGTTTGCCAACTCCCACGCCCATACGAACCTGCTTGGGTTCGTGATTTAGGTGCTTTTCGGACTCATCTACCGGGGCTGGCCCAGTCTTCTGCTCAGCAGGCTGGCTTGGCCGCAATTCGCACTTTTCCAGATCGGCACTGCGGTGCTTGTAGCGGGCAAGTTCGATATCGACAGCCGCGGCAGTGGAACATTGGCGCCTCCGGGTTCCATTTTGATCGTCTTGGGTACGGCCGTGATGTTCTGGATGTTCGCCATGTCCGCGACCGATGTTCCGGCACCATAAAAAGGTTCCATCAAATGAGTGATGCCTGTTCATAAGCACTATGGTTCCAACGAAATCGTCGCGCGCATTCTTGCCGCCATCCCATGGTCAGAAAGCGATGGCGTGGCGCTGACTGCAAGTCAGCTTTTTCCTTTCGATCAGTTGCACGGACGGGAACTGTTCGCGACCAAGGAACACTCTGCAAGATTGAACCCGGAAATAGGCGCGCATCTGCTGGATATAGGTTCCGGGATTGGCGGACCGGCGGGTTACTTCGCGAGCATGCTGGGCTGCCGTGTGACCGGCATTGAACTGACACCCGATTTCATCATTGTCGCCAACGAGTTGACTAGCTTTTGCGGCATGAGCGATCAGGCGAATTTCGTACTGGCCGATGCCGCGTCGATACAGTTCAAGGCCAACACGTTCGATCACGCCTATTGTCTTTATGTAGGTATGAATCTCCCTGACAAGCCGGCTGTACTTGCGGAGTGTTTCCGTGTTCTCAAGCCTGGCGCCACCCTGATCTGGACCGAAGTCACGTCACGATCCGGAGTGCCACATTACCCGCTGCCTTGGTCGCTGACCGCCGATGGCTCCCATGTCGATACCAGCGACACGTTGTGCCATCACCTGTCGAGCGCAGGATTTGAAGTCTTAACCGTCGAGGACGAGACCAACGCTCATCTGGTACTGGCAAATCGGATGAAGTTGTCGGGCAAGACGCCATTGGTTGGGCAGGTTCAGGCGAACGAAGTGGTTCTTGGCCCGGATTTCGTTGTGCGGCGCCAAAACTATCTAAAAAGTTTGCTTGAACACCTCATTGCGAGCACATTGATCGTAGCGCGAAAGCCGCAAGCCGAACACGTCGCCTGATCGGGTGTCGCAGCGTCAATCAATATCAGATCCAGTGCGGCGGACTTGTGTGTCCGCCTTGTCCCGCATGTGAGACATCGGGCACTGGCGCAGCGAACGGCCGGATTGGAAATTGGCCATTTGGCGCTCAGTGAGCGGCCGGTTTGGGGCAATTGTGCTGCACTGCCGCAACTCGGTCGCTGCTTCGACCGGTGTGTCGTAGCAATGTTCGCTGCAAATGCATCAGGCCGGTTTGTCCCTAAAAGTGGGTCTTGATACTAGGTGCAGCGTAGGCTGCTGTGGGCCCGCTTCCCCCCTTAGTTCGCTAGGTGGCTGGTGCGGCCTCTGAGTAAAACCGCGGACGGAAAAACACGATGCAAAGCGCGCCAACGCCCGTCAGCGTAACTGCCAGCACCACAAGCCAACCCACGAATGGAACAAGGCCAATGCCGGCAATGACGACTGCGCCCACCGCAGCGGCGAGCGCTCGTTCAATCCAAGTGCCCGGATCGGCCCGGCCAATCAGGCTTAGCAGTCCGACGCCCAGCGCATAGGCGCCGACGATGTAGCCTACAAACCCAATTATTATAGCCAGAACAATCGACAATGGCATGGCCAACAGGCCGATCAAGCTCATCGCCAGAACCACAGAGGTTCCGATGGCCGCTGATAATGTTAAAAAGCCGAACCAAAATGACCGAAGTGGCCGGGCAAGGAACGTGGCGCGCATCTGCGACAGTTTTGCGGGGATCAGCGCAGCAAGAAGTGCGGCGAGCACCGTCACAGTCACGATGGTCGACAATAATCCGCGCCAAATGGTCTGGCGGCTGACGCCGATAGACGTTGGGGCATCCTTGGACCATTCCTCGACGGTTTTGCGCGCTATCCGTGCCGCGGGCACGACCTCATTGGGAACGTCGATTGAGGCCGGATCGGAATGATATATCGTCAGTGTGCCATCGATTTTGGCTGCCGGACCAAAGTTGATCATCTCGGCGTTCACAGCGACATCCCCGGTGATGGCGTTGTTGAATGTCACCGATTGCGCAGCAATTAAGGCCGCGCCACCGACGGTGCCGTTCACCGCAACTGATTGGCCAAAGGCCCGCAGATTCCGCCCAATATTGCCAATAGTCACCGTTTGACCAGCCAGCGTTGCACTGCCGGCTACGGCCCCGCTTAGCGTGACGGTCTGCCCGGCGGCATAGGCATTGCCCGCCACCGGTTGGGCAAGTATTACATTCTGCCCAACCATATGCGCGGAACCGGTGATCGGCCCGGCCAACGTGGTATCTTGCGCACCAAGAAACACGTCGTGGGCCGCCGCGTCGGTTACCACCACAGCGCTCCCTCCGCCATATAGGTCACCGCCCAGTTTTAGGAATTCAGGGTCGTCCTGCGCCGTAGCAAGCGTCGGCAGCAACAGGCACAGGATCAGAAAAGCTATCTTCCACATAACAATCTCCAAAAACGCCAGCGCGCAATTATGTTGCCCCGGTAGGTTCCAATTGATGGGTAGTTTCACGATATTCACTCAGCCGGAATGACTCAGGTCAAGTCAGAGGTCACAAAAAGGGGCCCCTCCCCCAACTGAAAAGCTAACTTTTGGGAAATGCGCTCAACTTTGCCACAACCGCGTAAGGCCGGTTTGTCCTGCGGTTTCAATCGGCCGACGCAACACTTTAGTCTTTTTTGGAAAGATGAAGTGTAAGGCATGAAGTATCGTAGCCGAGTATTTTTTTCCGGACAAGCAGAAGTCAGAGATTTGGAATCGTTGGCAGCGCGAAGCATCCAAGCGCCGCCTGGCAGTTCTGCGACGGCTTTTGGTACATGTGGCCTATTTTATGGATATTAATGGAGAGACTGTTTTCAAAGATCAGCGCGGCTAAGGTGTAAACATGGAGTTAAGGTTCACGGCTATTGTTGCAGGATTTCTATTTTTGGTTGCGCCGATCTTTCTGTCGACTCCCAATGGGATCCCTGATGCAGCATGGCTGGCATCGGGTCTTGCGCTCACCATGGCGCTTTGGTGGTTGACCGAAGCATTACCGCTCGCCGCAACAGCGCTCCTGCCACTCGCCGTGGCTCCCCTATTAGGGATCGCAGATTTCGGCGAGATTGCCGTTTCATTTGGCCATCCGCTCATCATTCTTTTTCTCGGTGGGTTCCTACTAGCGAAAGCGATAGAAAAATCAGGGCTGCACCGGCGGCTAGCGTTCACGCTTCTCGGTATCGCCGGGAAACGTCCCGACCGCATTCTTGCTGCCATCATGCTAACAACGGCGTTTCTAAGCCTCTGGATCAGCAATACGGCGTCCGCGATGGTAGTCGCCCCGATAGCTGCGGCGATAGCCGCCTCACAGACTGAGCGCCCTGAGTTCGGCACCGCCCTGATGCTTGGCGTTGCCTTTGCCGCCACGATCGGAGGTATGGGTTCGTTAATTGGAACGCCTCCAAACGCAATCTTTGCTGCGCATCTAAGTACCGCCTATGGGATAGAGGTTGGGTTTGCTCAATGGGCAGCCGTCGGCGTGCCGACGGCGATAATCTTGCTGGTTGTAGCGTGGCTGGTCCTCACCCGGCTAACACCGCAACTGCAGCCTGAAAACCTAAAGATACCGATTGGCGGACGCCTCGAGACGATGCGTGTTTCAGAACGCCGCGTGGGGTTCATTGCCGGACTGACGGCTCTGGCGTGGGTTTTCCGTCCGGTGCTCGAGGCAGTGTTCCCAACACTCGCACTCACGGATGCTGGAATTGCTATGCTGGCCGCAGTTGCCCTCTTTCTCATTCCCAGCGGCGATGGTGAGCGTTTGCTCGACTGGCAAAGCGCCCTGACGCTGCGCTGGGATGTGCTTATCCTGTTCGGTGGTGGGCTGGCACTAGCGGGCATCCTCGATCAGACTGGCCTCGCTGCATGGATCGGAGCGAAAATCGAGACGCTTGATTACCTGCCCGAACTTTTGTTGCTTCTGATCTTTGCTGCGCTCATCGTCTTTATCGGCGAGCTGGCTAGCAACACGGCGATGGCGGCAATTTTTCTTCCGATTGCCGGCGCGGTGGCGGCGTCTCTGAATATCGACCCAGTGACCTTCATGTTGCCCGTCGCTTTGTCGGCCTCCATCGGGTTCATGCTTCCGGTTGCGACGCCGCCCAACGCGATAATCTTCGCAAGTCCGTCGGTCACGCGCGTCGATATGCTTCGCGCAGGCGCGCCGCTTGATCTGGCAGGAATACTGATTTCCGTCGGCATGGGTTCAGTTCTGGCTTCGATTTTTTTCGGATGATTGACGATTTTTCGAAGGATTTCTCCCAGAATGGCAAGGTGTAGGCAAATCTGAAGCAGTTTTTGGCCTATACTTCCCGAGGTACACTCCATCTTTCCAAAAAGACTAAAGTGTTGCGTCGACCGATTGAAACCGCACCGCAATGCGGTTGTTAGCGTAGAGATTACGTTCAAAAATGAGCACTGAGGTCGGCGTAAGGTATCAATAGCCGGACATTGAGAAGAAAGAAGCTCTTATGATGAGCCGAGCGCGCGGAATTAGCGCATTTTTTGAATTTTCAGTTTGTCTTGTTTTGCTCTATTCTTAGTCGACTCCTCAGAACGCACGAGAGCTTTGGCAATAGCCTTTAAACTCATCCCCTTTGTCGCCAGCAGATGCAGCTTTTGGATTTCATCATATGTCCAAGCTTGGCGGTGGCGTTCGTAGCGTTCGGTCATTGGTGTCGTCTGCCTTATTATTATGTAGGAGCTATCATAAAGCATGGTCGTGCCGATGGTGCCGGTACAATTTCGATAACAATTTAGAAAGGACCTGTCGATCGAACAGATGCTGCGGAAAAAAATATGTTCAATCTATTTATGTGATCGAGACCCGAACCAAATCGAGATATCCAACTACTAAGAATAATGGCTTTGTTCGCAGGCTGTGTGAAAAGCCGATTTTTTTTCTTCGTTTCAGTCCGGTTCGCTTTTGAAAATCTGCAAATGAGCGGTTCAGTTCCACCAGAGAAGAGCCCAAATCTGGCAATTTTCGGCGTTCGTTGAAGCCCCTCTCGTGCAGCAGATCCTCCACATTCCGAAGCTAAGGCGGAAACCACGCTTAGTGCATTGCAGCACGGTGGATGATCTCGGGGCGTGTTTTGAAGTAACAAAATGGGATGCGTTTTGTCATCCCACGAAGCGAGGTCACCGCCCTGCCCGCCTCAAGTTGGTGTCCTCTGACAGCGCCGATCTGCCCGCTCGGGTCCGATGATTGCTGAATGCGGGTCACCTTGGATGGCGGGTTGGGTTGATCCATATCAGCGCGTCATCAGTCCACTCAGGTATGAAGCGACGGGAATCCAACACCCATCAAGAGAAATATCGATGAAACGCCTACTTGCAACAGCATTCGTTCTTTCACTCACCGTCGCCCCAGTCGTGGCCGGTCCCGTAGCGGACTTCGAAAATTCCTATAATATGGCCTATTTCAGCTACCGCACCGCGCTTTTTGCGACAAACACAGGAGACACGGCCAAATCCGTTGGGGCACTCAAGCAACTGGAGAACAACTGGACCGGACTTATGACACAATACCGTGCCAGCCCTCCGCCACAGTTCGAAGCTGATCCATTATGGGATCAAACCATAGAAGACGTCACGAACCTTCTCGACCGATCCAAAACACTGGCCGATGCCGGTGATCTACCCGCAGCGCATGAAACGCTGGAGGGCATCCGGGAGGCGCTTGGAGCATTGCATGCACGCAACCACGTCGAGACATTCTCCGACCGAATGAATGCCTATCACACCGAGATGGAAGTGATCCTTGGCAGCGACACGGCCAATATGGATGTGGAGGTTAAGCGAGCCTTGCTTGAGCATTCGGCTGTGCTCGCATACCTCGCCACGGACGTTCTCTCGGCTCCGCCCGCCGCGGCGCTCGAAAGCCCAGAGTTTGCAACCCTTGCGGCGGGACTGCAGACATCTGTTGACCAGTTCGTCGACGCTGCCCGCTCCGGCGATGACGCCGCCCTTCTAGAGGCGATTGGAGCGCTTAAAGTGCCATATTCCAAACTGTTTCTGAAGTTTGGATAAATCCTTACCGGCTCTCGCTGCTGACGCGGATTGGGGCAGAAATCCGCCCCATCTGGCAGCTGCGAGTTTCCATCCTAGGGCTGTTTTGCCCGCAGAGCCATTATTCGACTATGCCGCATTGAGCCCCTGCTTCAGGCCAAAAGCGGGCAACTTGGGACCATTATCCGCTAGGAAAGCTGCGTGGAAAATCTTTCGCCAATAGCCCTCGGATTCCTTGGGAGCCTTATCGCCGGTCTCATGACGGCAATTGGTGCCCTGCCCGCACTCTTTGGAAAGGCACCGAGTCGGGGTGTCCGGGATATGTTGTTGGGGTTTGCGGCCGGAGTAATGCTGTCCGCGTCATTCTTCTCTCTGATTATCCCGGCTCTGGAGGCCGCGGGCATAAGGTTTGGCGAGGGCGTGATCCCCGCTTTGATTGTCGTTGTCGGAATTCTTGCAGGGATGGCTCTTGTCGCTTTGCTGAACGAAACACTGCCCCACGAGCATTTCAGCACCGGACGCGAAGGGCCGCAAGGAGCGTCACTTCGCAAAATCTGGCTCTTTATCATTGCGATTACGATCCATAACTTTCCTGAGGGTTTGGCCGTGGGAGTTGGATTCGGCGCTCATGGGCTAACGGGCGGCATGCCGCTTGCAATTGGTATAGGACTGCAGAACCTTCCCGAAGGCCTTGCAGTGGCTGTGGCATTGGTTGGTGAAGGCTACAGTCGGTCCCGCGCCTGGAGTATTGCCGCGCTCACTGGATTGGTTGAACCCATAGGCGGTGCGATTGGAGCAGCGCTGATCGCGTTCTCGGAGCCGTTCCTGCCGTGGGGCTTAGCGTTCGCAGCGGGGGCCATGCTCTATGTAATTAGTCATGAAATCATTCCGGAAACACATCGTAGCGGGCACCAGAACAAAGCGACTTTTGGGCTCTCGATAGGACTTGTTCTTATGCTATTTCTCGATGTTTGGCTAGGTTAGAGCCTCCCTTGAAAGGAACACACAATGAACGTCATCAGCGCGCATCCCGGTAAGCCGCACTATATCAATCGTAGCGGCTGGCTTCGCGCGGCAGTCCTCGGGGCAAACGACGGTATTGTATCCGTTTCTTCGCTGATTGTCGGGGTTGCGGCAG
>CAJQNG010000188.1 GCA_905479635.1 uncultured Boseongicola sp.
GGCCGTCCATGTGAACATGCTCTGCTGGTACCCCCCCGCTGCCATCGGGCAACGGGGGGCTGTTTATTCAACATCAAGAGTTGAATTAGTTCATCCTTCGCGTTCCAGCTTCTTGCGTGCGAGCTTACGGGCACGACGAATCGCTTCTGCTTTCTGACGCGCGTTTTTCTCGGAAGGCTTCTCGAAATGCTGCTTAAGCTTCATTTCACGGAATACGCCTTCCTTTTGAAGCTTTTTCTTAAGAACTCGGAGGGCCTGATCGACATTGTTGTCGCGAACACTGACCTGCATGTGGTTGTCACCACCTTTCTAAGTTAGAGTTGCAGAATTGCAGGAGGTGGCGATTTAGCATGGGCGGCCTAACTTGTCCACAATACCGACCACGTCAAAAGGGGACCAAACGATGACCGAAACCATCCGCGCACAGCTTCTTGACGCCATCCTTCCGCATGTGCCGTTCGACGGCTGGTCCAACGTCAGCTTTCATGCTGCCATCGCTGATCTTGGGATGGAAAAGGCGCTTGCGGATACGATCTGTCCACGCGGGGCGATGGACCTTGCGATCGCCTACCACCGCCGTGGTGACGCGGCGATGGTTGCCGCCATGAAGGCCTCCAACATGGCTGAAATGCGCTTTCGCGATAAGGTCGCGACCGCCCTGAAGCTGCGCGTCGAAGCGATGGATGACCGCGAAGCCGTCCGCCGTGCTTCTGCTCTTTTCGCGCTGCCACACAACGCCGTCGAGGGCGCCAAACTTATCTGGGAGACGGCTGACAAGGTCTGGACCGCGCTTGGCGATACCTCCAACGATGTGAATTGGTATACAAAGCGCGCGACGCTTTCGGGCGTCTGGGCCTCGACCGTGCTGTATTGGCTTGGCGATGACAGCCCGATGGCTGCCAATACGTCTGACTTCATCGACCGGCGCATCGACAACGTGATGCAAATTGAAAAAGCCAAGGCAAGCTTCAAGAAGACCCCGCTCGCCAAGCCGTTCATGTCCTTGCAGGACGCGATCTTCAGCAAGGTGAAAGCCCCTGATTTGTCGCCGCGTACTGATCTTCCGGGCCGCTGGAACAGGCCCGTAAACTAAGGCAGGTGACCTTTATGAACACCACAATGCGCGCGATCGAAATCAGTACCCTCGGCGGCCCCGAGGTCCTGACCCTTTGCGCGCGCCCGATCCCCGCGCCCGGTGTGGGCGAAGTCCTGATCCGGGTCGCCTATGCCGGCGTCAACCGTCCCGACGCCCTGCAACGCTCGGGCAGCTATGCGCCGCCACCCGGTGCTTCTGATCTTCCGGGCCTTGAGGCCTCGGGCCACATTAGCGCCATCGGCCCCGGCGTGGCGGCCTTGCGCGAAGGTGACGCCGTCTGCGCTCTTCTTCCCGGTGGGGGCTACGCCGAATACGTCACCGCCCCCGCCAGCCACTGCCTACCGATCCCGTCGGGCATGCCCCTTGAACAAGCCGCCTGCCTGCCTGAAACCTTCTTCACCGTCTGGTCCAACGTGTTCATGGCGGGGGGGCTGAAAGCGGGTCAAACCTTCCTCGTTCACGGCGGCACGTCCGGCATTGGCACGACGGCGATCCAGCTTGCCCACCGCTTCGGTGCCCGCGTGTTTGCAAGCGCCGGATCATACGAAAAGGTCAAGGCCTGCGAATCCCTCGGCGCTGAGCGTGGTATCAACTATCGCGATGAAGATTTCGTCACAGTGATGACGGAGGCAGGCCGGGCCGATCTTATCCTCGACATGGTTGGCGGCAGCTACATTCCGCGCAACATCAAGTCGCTGAAAACCGGTGGCCGTCTGCAAATGATCGCCTTCCTCGACGGCCCAAAGGTCGACCTTAACTTCGCTGAAATAATGGTCCGTCGCCTCACCATCGGTGGCACCACACTTCGCCCGCAATCCGTCGCTGCCAAGGCTGCGATTGCTGAAGACCTGCGCGCCAAAGTCTGGCCGCTTCTCGACGCGGGCCGCATCCGCCCCGTCATAGATCGTTCCTTCCCGCTGGCAGATGCCGCTGCTGCCCACACCGCCCTGGAGGCCGATCACATCGGCAAAATCGTCATGTCCGTCAACGAAGGAGCCACCTCATGACCCTCATCCCCACATACGGCGTTATCCCAGCCCTTGGCTACGGCACCTTCACGCGCAAAGGCGAGGAGTGCCTCAGATGCGTCGACCATGCGGTGAACGTTGGTTATCGCCACTTCGACACTGCCGCATTCTATGAAAACGAAGTTGAAGTCGGCCAGGCTCTGCGCGGATCGTCCGCTTCCCGCGACGACCTCTTCGTCACAACGAAAGTCTGGTACGACCAGCTTGGTGCGGGCGAGGTCCGCGCCTCAACCGAGGCTTCTCTGGAACGCCTCGGAATGGGGTATGTCGACCTTCTTTTGATCCACTGGCCATCCCCGGATGACGAGGTTCCGCTTCAGCAGTACATGGAGGAAATCGTCTCCCTCAAAGCAGAAGGCCTGACGCGCAATATCGGTGTGTCGAACTTCACCAGGCGTCACATCGACGAGGCCATCGCCGCCATCGGAACCTCCGAAATTGCCACGAACCAGTGTGAAGTGAACGTGATGTTCCACAACGAACCTATCGTCACGCACTGCCAAAACGCAGGCATCCCGATGACGGCTTACCTGCCGCTCGCCAAAGGGGCTGCCTCATCAGGTTGCGAACTGGAACGCATCGCGGCCAAATATGGCGCTACCGCCGCACAGATTGCGCTTTCATGGCTTTTGGGCAAAGGCCACATCGCGATTCCGTCTTCGTCGAACACCACCCGGATCGAGCAAAACTTTCGCGCGGCTGATATTTCGCTTAGCCCGGGCGACACCGAAGCCCTCGATCAGATGAACGGCGACCGCCGTGTCAGCCCGCTTTGGGCGCCTGATTGGGATATTGCCGCCTAGCGACCAGGCGGCCTAGCGAATAGGCAAAAACAGCGCGTCCTGCATCGTGCAGTCCCGCGCCACAGACCCAGAACAGGCTCGCGGTTCCAGATCGTGGGTCAGACAAATCCGCGCTTCGTGAATGCGTCCCGCCTTGCAGGTTATCGTCAAACCATCCGGCGACAGCCGGGCGTTGTCCTCCAAAAACGCAGCTTCAACCACCGACGCCGGCACCTCAACCGCCCGCGTCAAACGACGAAACACGTCCGGTCTCTGAACGCTCCCGTAAGCCTTGCGTGCCAATGCATAAAAATCCCGCGACGATAGCCCCGAACAGCGCCCGTGCTTGTTCCACTGATGCCAGGCTGACCCGCCGGATCCCATAATATCCGCCATCGCCGCCGTTTCCCGCCGCGACGGATTACGCTCGGACGTGTTGCAATAACTCGGCCAACCCTGCTCGAACTGCGGCCAAAGCCCATGCAGCACCCAGCCAAAGGCAGCTGCGTCATTGCACTGCGGGGACCCCCGGTCATCCCCCTCGAGCGCGCACCACGTCGGCGACCAGCTTAAGGCCAACACATAATAATCAAACTCGCCCGCCCGCTCACCGTCGGCAAAAGCAAACCCCGCCGACATCACCCACATAAAGACCCAACGCATTTGCTCTTCCCTCCGGACGAAAACGAGACTATGTCCCTGCCAACTTCCCCGAAATCGACGACCTGGTCCACCCGGACCGCCTGATTTCGCGGCGTGGGAAAGATGTGTCAGGAGAAACGTTCGTGAACAAACCGATCATGGCCAAAGCGACCGCCGTCTGGCTGGTTGATAATACAACGATCACCTTCAAACAGGTGGCCGATTTCTGCGATCTGCACGAGCTTGAAGTGCAGGGCATCGCCGACGGAGACGTAGCGCAGGGAGTGAAGGGGTTTGATCCCATCGCTAACAACCAGCTGACGCAGGAAGAGATCGACGCGGCCGAGAAAAGCCCGGCCCACCCGCTCAAGCTGAAATATAACGCTGCTGCTCTTGGCGAAGAAAAGCGCCGCGGCCCGCGCTATACGCCTTTGTCCAAGCGTCAGGACCGCCCGGCGGCGATCCTCTGGCTTGTGAAATTCCATCCGGAATTAACAGACGGTCAGATCTCGAAGCTTGTTGGTACCACGAAGCCGACGATCCTGTCGCTCCGTGAGCGCACGCACTGGAACATCTCGAACATTCAGCCCGTTGACCCGGTCGCGCTCGGCCTGACCAAGCAGTCAGAACTTGACGCGGCGGTTCAGAAAGCCAACCTGAAAAAAGCCAAAGAAGGCGGCGTCATGTCCGATGACGAGCGTCGCAAGCTGGTTTCGACCGAGCAATCGCTTGGCATGCCCGACGAGCCAAAAATCCCGACTGCCATTTCCGGGCTTGAAACGTTCACGCTTTCGGATCATGTCAAAGACGAGAAAAAGAGTGACCACCTCGACGCGGACAGTTTGTTCAATCTGCCCGACAACGATGAAGACGGTGACGACGAAAAGTCGTAAAAAAGTTCCCTCGGCTGCCAATAGGCCCTCAGTCAATTACGACTGGGGGCCTTTTTTTTGGCAAAGCCTTCCTGCGGACGCAGTTCACCACGTTATCGCGCAACATTCTGAGAAAGAGGAACCGAAAGGTAAACGCCGAACTCCTGTCCTACGTCACAGCTGACACGCGCGTGGACGCGACCTTGCCGGTCCAGAAATCTCTGGTTGTCCTCAACCGGAAAAATCCCCTCGTGCCAAATGCCAGGATTGATATACAGCCCCGTCGATCCATCGCACCAGAATGCGATGACCTTCTCAGGTGCAAGATCATCACCGGGCAATGCAACTGGAACCACAAACGGCTTTTGTTCCAGAGGAAAAAACATCTGCCCACCGTCCGGGTGGTAATTCATATGCCACAAAAGGACCTTTTCCCTTGGGCAAGTGGCGGCTTCGACCGAGGCTTTTTGCGGATCCGTAGACCAGCCTAGAACATAGTTCCCGTTCACCGCTTCATTCGAGCCGTACAAGACATCGCCCTTCCAGTTTCCGTGAAAGACGCCTTCGACAAATCCACCCTCGTCGCCGGTGCCTTCGTCGATCGGCCGCCAGCCCTGTGCAGGCCAACGCACGATTTCGATGTCAAACGTATCAGGATCGTTTACGAGGCAGCCATACGCCTTGACGCTGTCTTTTGTCGCAACAATCAGCGGCACGTCGAATTGCGCAAGGGATGGCTTTTCCGACGCATCGAATATGTAGTTTGGGGATGATTGGGTCATGTCAGCTTCTCAATTAGAATAGCCTCGGTGCGCACCACACACCGAAAGAGCGCGCGGAGTGCCAATGCGTCGTCACTCTCTGGCCACCGGCTGCCTAAAGCATCGCCTCCAGCAGCGTCCGGGTGTTGGCCCGCGTCATCTCGACCGGATTTCCGCCCGTCGACGGATCGCGTAACGCCGCATCCACAAGGGCCTCGATATCCGGGTCCGTCACTCCAAGGTCGGTCAGCGTTTTTGGGATGCCAAAACTGTCGTTGAATTCGTCCACAAAGGCGCGAAAGCCTTCAAAGCCACCCTCAATCCCCAGGTACCCCGCCGCGAGATCGAACCGGGTACGGATCGCATCTGCGTTGAATTTCAGCACTTCGGGCATACAGACTGCATTGGTCGTTCCGTGGTGCGTATGATGCACCGCGCCGACTGGATGACTAATCGCGTGGATCGCCCCAAGGCCCTTCTGAAACGCTGTCGCCCCCATCGCCGCCGCGCTCATCAGATTGGCCCGTGCATCGATATCGCCGCCGTCCGCATAAGCCCGCGCCAGGTTGTCGATCACCAGCTTCATCCCTTCCAGGGCAATGCCCTGGCTCATCGGGTGATAAAGCGGGCTGGAATAGGCCTCGACACAATGGGCAAAAGCATCAAGGCCTGTCCCTGCCGTGATAAATTGCGGCATGCCCACGGTCAGTTCGGGGTCGCAGATGACGACGCTTGGCAGCATTTTGGGGTGAAAAATGATCTTCTTTTCGCGAAGCTCCGTGTTGGTGATGATCGACGCGCGCCCGACCTCTGACCCGGTGCCAGCGGTGGTCGGCACAGCGACAATCGGATGGATGCCCGCCGGATCAGCGCGGGTCCACCAGTCGCCCACATCCTCGAAATCCCACAAGGGGCGGGTCTGCCCTGCCATAAAGGCGATGGTTTTCGCCAGATCCAATCCCGAGCCGCCGCCGAAAGCAATTACCCCGTCAAAGCCGCCCTCGCGGTAGACCTGCAAGCCGTCGTTCACGTTCATATCTGTCGGGTTCGCATCAACCCGCGAAAACATCGCGCGCCCGAAGGCTTCGGCCTCCAGAAAATCCAGCGTCCTTGCCGTGATATCCATCGTCGCAAGGCCACGGTCCGTGATCAGGAGGGGGCGGGTGATGCCAGCGGCCATGCAGGCGCCGCCAATCTCAGCAATGCGGCCTGCGCCGAAGCGGATCGCGGTCGGATAGGACCAGTTGCCAGTCAATTTCATATCAGTTCTTCCGCAAATGATAAGATTTCGGCCGCGTCAAAGATTGATAGGCCAGTGTTGAGAGCCCCGCGCCACGCCCGGTGTCCTTGCATCCTGTCCAGCACAGCGCCGGGTCCAGATAATCGCAGCGGTTCATGAACACGGTGCCGGTTTCGATAAGATCACCGATCCGTTCAGCGGCGTGCGCATCCTTTGTCCAAACGCTCGCCGTCAGCCCGAAATTGGTGTCGTTCATCAGGCGCACGGCCTCGAAATCATCCCCGACGGGCATGATCCCTACCACCGGTCCGAACGTCTCTTCGCGCATCACCCGCATGTCATGCGTGACGCCCGTCAGCACCTGAGGCGTCACATAGGGGCCCACGCCATCATCTGCCGCCTTTTGTGGCACATGCGCAGTCGCGCCGTCCCTCACAGCATCGGCTACCTGTCCACGCACCACATCGGCGAAGCGCTGGTTCGCCATCGGCCCGAGCGTCGTTTCTGGGTCAAGCGGGTTGCCAAGCTTCAGCGCCTTGGCCCAGATCACGGCCTTTTCGACGAAGGCTGGAAACAGCGATTGTTCGACATAAATCCGCTCGATCCCGCAACAACACTGACCGGCATTGAAGATCGCACCGTCCATCAGCGTATCCACCGCGGCATCCAGATTGGCATCGATGCGCACATACCCTGGATCCTTGCCGCCAAGTTCGGTCGAAACCGGAATGAACGTACCCGCAGCCGCCCGCTCCATCGCCTGACCGCCGCCAACCGAGCCGGTGAAATTAACGAAATCCACAGCCCGCTCCGAGATCAGGGCGCTCGTCGTGTCATGATCCAGAACTACGTTCTGAAACACCTCTTTCGGAACGCCCGCTTGGTGAAACGCCTCGGCCAGACGTTCGCCCACCTGAAGCGTTTGTGCGGCGTGTTTCAACATCACCGTATTGCCCGCAATCAGCGCCGGCGCGATGGTGTTGATCGCCGTCATATAGGGATAATTCCACGGAGCGACGACCAGAACCACACCCCACGGCACACGCTTTATCACCCGTCGGAATGTGTCGCTGTCCTCGATCACATCGTCCGCGAGGCCCTCTTCCGCGATCTTCGCCATGTACTGCGCGCGCTCGTTAAACCCGCCAAACTCGCCGCCATATCGAATGGGTCGCCCCATCTGATGCGCCAGTTCAAGCGCCATGCGATCGGTGCTCTGCCCGACGATCTCGACGGCTTTCAGCACCAGATCGACGCGTTCGCGAACCGGACGCCCGGCCCAGGACCCCCGTGCCGCCTGTCGCGCACGGTGGGCCGCCGCAAAGGCATCGTCGCGCGAAAGCGGCGAGCGGGTCAGATAGACGGACCCGTCGATGGGCGATATCAACTTGATTTCATTTGTCATTTTTTTCATTCACGGTTCGTTTCTGATATAGGCTGTGAAATACGCGTCGATACGAGACCGTATCGCTCCCCGGTCGGTCATGCTCGTTCAAATCCCCGCGCAACTTCCCAATCGGTAACAACCTTGTCGAACTCTTCCTGTTCGACTTCCGCCGCGCGTGTATAGTGATCTACCACCCAGTCTCCCATCTGTGCACGCAGCATCGAAGACCCGCGCAATGTCTCGGTCGCCGCCCGCAGGGTTGATGGGATCTCAGGCACGTCGTCCATGCTATAAATGTCGCCCTGGATAGGATCGCTCAACGACAACTCCTCTTCGATGCCGGTTAGGCCGGCCGCAAGCTGCGCCGCGCAGGCAAGGTACGGGTTGATGTCCGAACCGGGTATCCGACACTCGATCCGCACGCCTTTGGTGCCATCACCCACAAGGCGGTAGCCTGCCGTGCGATTGTCTATAGACCACGCAATCTTCGTCGGCGCAAAGGTGCCGGGTAGGAAGCGTTTGTAGCTGTTCACATAAGGCGCCATGAAGAACGTGACATCCGCGGAGTATTTCAAAAGTCCGGCAACATAGGACTTCATCGTGTCCGACATCGCCAGAGCAGTACCTGCTGCGTGAAAGGCATTCTCACTGCCCTTGAACAGCGACTGATGGATATGCGCCGCCGAGCCCACCTTCGCGTGATGCCACTTTGGCATGAACGTCGCGGCGTGGCCCTTGGCGTTGGCGATCTCCTTGATTGCCTGCTTGGCGATTGTGTGGTGGTCGGCCGCCAGCATCGCTGTCGCATAGCGAATGTTCAATTCGCCCTGTCCGGTTTCCGCCTCGCCCTTAGAGTTTTCGACCGGCACGCCCGCCGCGACCAGAAGATTGCGGATCGGCCGCATGACATGCTCTTCTTTCGTCGTCTGAAGAATATGGTAGTCTTCGTTATATCCACTGATCGGCGTGAGATCACGAAAACCAGCGCGTCGGATATCGTCGAAGCTTTGTTCAAACAGAAAAAACTCCAGCTCGGTCGCCATATTGGGCGTGAACCCCATCGCCTCGGCGCGTTTGATCTGCTCTTTCAAGATCTGACGTGGCGCGTGGGGCACGGGCTCGTGGGTGTGATGATCGATAAGGTCACACAAAACCAAAGCGGTTCCTTCAAGCCACGGAATGCGGCGCAATGTCGATAGATCGGGCTTCATTACATAGTCGCCATAGCCCGCTTCCCACGATGTTGCGGCAAAGCCATCTGGCGTGTTCATTTCGATATCGGTGGCCAGCAAGTAATTGCAGCAGTGCGTTTCGTTGTATCCCGATTCAAGAAAATTCGAGACATGGAAGCGCTTGCCCATCAGGCGGCCTTGCATGTCGATCAAACAGACAAGTACGGTATCGATAGTGCCCTGGGCCGCGTCTTCTTTCAGCGCGTCAAACGTCAGATTGGCAGTCATGTGGTCCCCCTGCGAGATTAAGTCGTTGCTTCATTCAAATCAGTGATGAGCCGCGTTTCAAGAATCTGCCCGTTCCGATACAAAATCGGATAGGCGATGGCGGCAAGATGGCCATAAAGTTCGCGCAGTGCACGCAGAGTTTCCAGATGGACATCGCTTGAGGCAAAGCTGTCGGTTTCGCCGGTTTCAAGCCGCTTTAGATGTGCTTTGCGGCTGGCGCGTTCGCGGCGTTTGACCTCGGCCTTGTCCAGCACGAGTCGACGTGCGGCTTCGATGTCGTCGACAAGAAGCACATGACGAGCAAGTCCGAACCCCGCCAGCACCAGCGCATGCAGACGCGTCAACTCGTCCTGTCCGGGCGGCGAAAAGCGCGCGCCTGTTTCTGACTTTTCGCGGGCAAGATCGGTCATGCGCTTGGACACGAGATCGCCGGCTGCCTCGACACGGATGGCGTATTCCAACAACGCGCGGGATTGTTTGAGTTGCGGCTTTTCGAATTGGTCACGCGCGTTTTCCGCCATAAACCGGCGCAGATTGGTATAAAGCGTGTCCACAAGTTCATCGCGATCGCGGATAGCCTTCAGCTCGGTGGGGGTCGCTGTGTCGTAAAGCGCCAGAATTGGGCGGTACATGCGCTCGACTTCTTGCAGCATTTGCAGAATTTCCTGCCGAATTGCGGACAAGGCCAGCGGCGGCGCATCCGCATTCGACTGATCAAGCGCGCTCAGAGGATTTCTGCTCGGGGGCGTCATTTCTTTCTCGTGCCTGGTGGCGGGGATCAGCGCAGAAACCGGCTTTTCGAAAACGCCCGCAATTGGCACGAAAAGCAACACAAGCAGCGTGTTGAACCCGATGTGTAAGACGATCAGAGACGCCGCCGGACTGAAAACAAGAAGAAATTCAACTAAGTCGAAGGCATGGACGGCATACAGCGCTGTCAATGCTGCAAGGCCGCGCAGGATGGCGTTGGCGAGGGGGATACGTTTTGGTTCGGCGGCCATGTCGCGGGTCAACCAAACCGGAATAAGCGCGCTTCCAAGGTTCGCACCGATCACAAGCGAAACTCCGGCAGCAAAGGGCAGGGCCGTGGTCGCTACGAGGGCGGCGACCATCAAGATCGTTGCAACACTGGAATGCAGTAAAAACGCCAACGCCGCACCGATCAGAAAGCCTGTAAGGCTATCTGCCGCGATATAGGCAGCGATTGCTGGCAAGAATTCAGCTTCCCGCAGCGGTGCAACTGCATCACGCAACAGACTAAGCGACACCAGAATGAGCGCCAGCCCAAGAATTATACGCCCAACATGCTGGATGTCGGGCCGCTCGATTTTCAGGTAAAGCCACCCACCGACGACCAACAGAATTGGCTGCAGCCACGTCAGGTCAAAAGACAGAAATTGAATAACCAGCGCCGACCCCAGATCCGCGCCTAAAAGTGCCGCCAATCCAGTGGGAAAACTCAACATTCCCGTCGCAGCGAATCCGCTCAGCAAAAGCGCAACGGCGGCCGAACTTTGAAGCACCACCGCAAGCATAAGTCCTGACCCGGCGGCCGTAACATTTGAACCATGCCCGGTCAGATATCGGATAAAATACTGACCAAACCGACGCTCGATTCCTGTCCGCACAAGACGCACAGAAAACAATAGCAGCATCACAGCTGCAAAAATCTGAAGAACAAAACCGGCAATAGCCATCAGCGAAAATTCCAGGATTTGAAAGGCCCCGGCAATATGCCGGAGCCTTTGTTTGTGAGCAGATCAGGTATAGCGGTAAGAACGTCCTGCGGCCTCCATATCAGCGGTATATTTCTTTAAGATCTCGACTACCTTGGCCTTCTTCGGGCTTTCCGCGGCGATCTCGTCCCAGAATACTCTGGTATCCGATTCCGCTGTCGCCCATTCCTCGTCCGGGATCGTGGTCAACTGCATCTTGGTGCCGTTGACGCGCAAATTTGCTTCGCGGGACCAATAGCAATGCTGGCGATAGTAATGCGACTGTTCGCAGCAAACCGGGAACAGCGTCTGAAGGTCCTCAGATAGCTCATACCAGCGATTCATGTTTGCAATAAAGGGCCCGATCCACGTACCTGAGGTATTGTTGGTCAGGACGTAATTCGTCACATCAACCCAACCAACAGTATAGTCCTCGGTGATGCGCGCCGCACGCTCAGCCTCGGACGGGTCCAGGTTGCCCGCGACCAAGACTTTTCCCGACATTTCGGTCATCGCATCTGGCGCGTCCGAGGATCGGCTGCAGTCGTACTCCAGCCGCGAAACCCGCGCCACAACAGCCCGCGCATTCAGCGTCCCCGCCAATGCACGCGTCAATTCCAAAGCGCCGATATACCATGCGGCGTGACTTAACCGATCGCCTGCCGCCAGCCCCGGACTATTCAGGGAGGGAGGAATGGCAGGGCTGGCGTGTTCGCAGACAAGCCAGATATCTGCCGACCCCGAGGGGTTAATCACCTCGGCCACCGGGCCTTCATTGGAAGCCAGAATCGAAGGCAGAATTACGCGGGTCACGACCCCTATTAGCTACAAAGTAATAGAATCTGTCAAGAAACTCCCGTAGACGAAGCTACGGCCGACATATACGCTGTAACAAAAGCTACAGAATTGGGCGCCGCCGTGAAACAGCCCCGGATCGTCAAAGATCTGATCCAGGACCAGACCGCCAGCCTCACCCCGGCGGACCGACAGGTGAGCGACGTCCTCTTGCGCGACTACCCGGTCGCGGGCCTGAAATCGATCACCAAGATCGCCGATGCGGCCGGGGTGTCTACGCCAACCGTGATCCGCCTCGCCCGCAAGCTTGGCTTCGAAGGGTTCCCAGAACTTCAGGACGCCCTGCGCGACGAAGCCTCGGCCCGCATCAAGCAACCGATCCGCAAGCACGAGCGATGGCCCGAGGAGCGCGGCGACAGCCCGAGGTTCCGCGACTTCGCAGAAGCGGTATTTGACAACCTCAGCGCCACAATCGATCGGCTCGATCCCGCAACCTTCGACAAAATCGCGCGTGTCCTGAACGACCGCCGCCGTCGCATCTTCCTCACGGGCGGTCGCATCACCCGCTCCAATGCCGATTACTTCTACAACCACCTGCAAATCATCCGTCCCGGTGTCACGCTCCTAAGCCAGTCCCCAAACGTCTGGCCGCAATACCTCCTGGATATGAACGGCCGCGCAGTACTGATCCTGTTCGACGTTCGTCGCTACGAACGCGACCTCGCGCGGCTTGCGCAACTCGCGAAAGACCGCGGCGCAGTGATTATCCTTTTCACTGATCAATGGGGTTCGCCGATCTCCAAAATTGCCGACCATGTTGTTAACGCGATGATCGAAGTGCCGTCCAGCTGGGATTCCACCATCGCGATCAACCTGATCATCGAGGCCTTGATCGCCGAAGTCCAAAGCCGTCGCTGGGATGCCGCCAAAGACCGGATCGAGGCCTTGGAAGACATGTTCAAATCCACCCGGATTTTTCGCAAGAAACCCTGACGTCGTGGCGCTTTGGCCAATAAAAAGACATCTCAGCAGGCATCCTTTCAAAAATACTTCGGGAGGGTCCGGGCGGGCAGCGCCCTTCGCGTCACTCGGCGCGCAAAGCGCGGCGTAACGTCAACTGTTGCCAACAGCCGCTTCCACAATCCCAAGCGCGCGGTCCAGATCATCCTGTGCAATCGTCATCGGCGGCGACAATGTCAGGACATTCCCCGCACTGATCTTAAAGCTCAGCCCTTCCGCAAGGCAGGCGTAGTACACTGCTTCGGCCCGGGGCGCGTCCGGCGTCCGGCTGTCACGGTCTGTCACGATCTCGACTCCAAACATGCAGCCCCGCCCCCGTATATCGCCCACATGGGCACTCTGACCAAGGCTCTCGCGCAACCGGTCCATCGCCCGATCTCCAAGCCGGGCCGCCCGCGCGACCAGCCCCTCATCTTCGATAATATCAAGCGTCGTCAATGCCGCCCGCGCTGTCACCGGGTTCTTTTCATGGGTGTAATGTCCAATGGCAAAATCACCCGCGACGTCCAAGTCTGCCCGCGCAATGACAGCCGCAATCGGAAGAACGCCACCCCCAAGCGCCTTTCCTACGACGATGATATCCGGAGTGATCCCGTCATGATCGTGGGCAAAGAACTTACCCGTTTTTCCCAGACCTGTCGGGATCTCATCCATGATCAGCAGTGTCTTGTTGGCCCGACAGGTCGCCTCGACCGCCTGCCAATACCCCGTCGGAGGCACCACCGGCACCGCGCGCATCGGCTCTCCGATCACTGCCGCCGTATCCCCCTCGCGGGCCAACACAAAGTCGACCATATTCGCGCAGGCCAAACCGCAGGTCTCCGGCCCTGGATGCCCGTAGGCGCAATGATAACAATGAAACGGCGCCAGATGCTCGGCCCCCGGCAAAAGTGGCCCCGCGATATGGCTGCGAAACGTGGCCTCGCCACCCACCGATGACGCCCCAAATCCTGCCCCGTGAAACGCGTCCCAAAAACTGAGCGTCTTGAACCGCCCGGTCGCCGCGCGTGCGATTTTCATCGCGACCTCAACCGCGTCCGACCCACCGGTGGTGAACAACACTTTTGCCGGCCATGGCGCCAGGTCTCCCAACCGCTCGGCCAGTTGTGTCGATACGTCATTGGTGAAGCGCCGCGGAGAAAAGGGCAGGGCGTCCAGCTGGTCCTTGATCGCCATGATCAGGCGCGGATGCCCATAGCCGATGTGATGGACAGAATTGCCATGGAAATCCATGAATCGCCGCCCGGCCGTGTCCTCGATCCAGATACCTTCGGCTTTCGCAATGGTCGACACACATGGCGACGACAGCGACTGATGCAAAAACGCGCCCGAGTCCCGCTTCAAAAGGTCCTTGGTGGGTCCGTCAGTCTCCCGCGCCGACCAAGCAGCGCGGGCTTTCGATGTATTCGCTTCGCCCTCGGTATGATGGGACATGCGCCCTAGTTCGGCCAGGGCAGCGAGTATGTTTTCACGTTGGTGAAGAACTTCATCGCCTCAATCACCCCTTCTTTCACACCATTGCCCGAGTCCTTGATACCACCAAACGGGGACATCTCGATACGGTAACCGGGCTGCTCCCAGATATTGCAGGTACCAACATTCAGGCCGTTGATAAAGGCAATCGCACGGTTCAGATCGTTGGTGCAGACACCCGAAGACAGGCCGAACTCGGTCGAATTCGAGATCGCCATGACCTCGATATCATTGTCGGGTACCCGGACTATCGGTATGATGGGACCAAAGGTTTCTTCCATCACCAACTCGCTGTCATGGGGTACGTGGTCCACAACAATCGGCGGCAACAGCGCCCCCTCGCGGCCCGGATGATAAAGGATCTTCGCCCCCGCGTCTTCGGCCATAAAAACGCGCTTTTCGAACAATTCAGCCGCCTTATCGTGGATCACACAGCCAAGCTCTGTCGCGGGGTCCTGCGGGTCACCAAACTTGATCCTTTTCGCTTTCGCCAACACCAGTGGAACAAACTTTTCCGCCACGCTTTCCTGCACAAGGATGCGCTTCACAGCGGTACAGCGCTGACCAGAGTTGCCGGTCGCCCCTGCGACAGCAATCGTCGCCGCTTTGTCGAGATCTGCGTCGCTCAGGTCATTGAGAATGATCAGCGGATCGTTTCCGCCAAGTTCCAGCGCCGTGCGTTTGTAACCCGCTTTGGCAGCGATCATTTTGCCCACCGGGACGCCGCCGGTAAACGTGACGATGTCGATGTGTTCGTTCGTTATCATCTCGTCGCCGATATCGGCGGGCATGCCCGTGACGATCTGAAACATCTCGGGGGGCAATCCGGCCTCATAGAGAATGTCCGCCAGCGCGATGGCTGTGAGTGGCGTCAGATCGGTCGGCTTACATACCATGCAATTATTGGTCGCAATTGATGGCGCGATCTTGTGGCTGACCATGTTCAGCGGATGGTTGAAAGGTGTTATCGCAGAGATGGCCCGTACCGGCTCGCGCTTGGTGAAAATCTTGCGCTCTTTGCCATTATGCGTCAGGTCGCATGAAAATATCTCGCCGTCGTCCATCATCGATTGACCGGCAGCAAATTGGTATACGTCCTGCGCCCGTTTGGTCTCGTAAATCGCGTGTTGGTGGCAGATACCCAATTCCAATGTTAACCATTTGGCAAGAAACTCGCGTTTTTCACCAATCAATTCAGATGCCCGGTTCAGGATCTGACTGCGCTCGTAACGCGACAGCTTCGGCGTGTAGTTCGCGGCGATCTCAAATGCTTTCGCGGCGTGTTGCGCAGTGCCCGCGGGCACTGTGCCGATCACTTCGTTTGTATAAGGGTATCTCACCTCAATCACGTTGTCGGTAAAGATCACTTCACCGCCAATGCGCATGCCCTCAGCGCGAAAGTCTTTATCGTGGGTGTTCATGCGGAGACCTCTTCAAGGGCGGCGGCTTTTGTTGCATAATAAAAGGCATCGAAATTCCGCAAAACGGGCGCGTTCGGCAGATCGATCACCCGATTCACGATGAAGGGTACCTCCTGCTCCGTCAATCCGCCGTGGCTGCGAAGCGGCTCCTTCAGGGCCGCCAGATCGTGGCGGTGGGCGCTGGTGCCGATGGTCATGTTCTCGGTCGATACCATGGTCAAATCCCCGATGCGGTCGGCAGGAAGCTCGTAAGCCGCAACAGCCTCAGCTTTCGTGAGAACTTCAAGCATTTCAGGCAAAGCCTTCAATCGCGCAACGATATCGCCCACATCCGCACCATCGGGCAAGTAACAGGTCGCGAACGACCCAAGCGCGCCATGGTGCACCACGTAAGGGTCGGTGATCGGCAAGATAACGCGGGCGGCCGCCTGGCCGAGCCAGGCATCCATCACATCCTGCATATAGATCACTGCCGGATCGCCATTCGCGTCATGCTTTGGCTTCATGCCATGATCTGCCGTAACCACAATGGCCGCGCCCATGGCGTCCAGCTCGCCCAGATAGCGGTCAAACATTGCGTAGAAATCCAGGGCCCCCTGATCGTGCGGCGCAAACTTGTGCTGCACATAATCCGTCGTTGACAGATACATCACATCTGGCGCCCACTCCTTCAAAAGCTTCACGCCCGCTGCAAAAACAAACTCGGACAACTCAGCAGAATAGACCTCAGGCACCGGCATCCCCAGCCACTCGGACGCATCATCAATCCCATGTTCGGCCTTCGTCGTCTCGCCCGACCGTTCAGATGAAAAGGCGATCGCGCGATCCTCGTCAAACTTCAGACCCGAGCCTAAGAGCGCCCGCAACTTGTCCTTGGCTGTGACCATCGCAACCCGCGCGCCTGCCTCATAGAATTTCGAAAACAACGTCGGCGCACGCAAAAACCGAACGTCATTCATCATGACCTCTTCGCCCGTATCGGGGTCGAACAGAAAGTTCCCGCAAATGCCGTGCACCGCCGGGGGCCGACCTGTCGCAATAGACAGGTTGTTTGGATTGGTGAACGAGGGGATCACTGAATGCGCCAACCTGTCAGTGCCAGTCTCGCGCATGCGCTTGAGGACCGGCATCAGGCCCTTGGCAATCGCGACCTCCAGATACTCCGGTTCGCAACCGTCCAGACAGATGGCAATCGCGCAGGTTTTTGGGGCGGCATACGTGCGGTCGTTGGCGACCACGGGGGATTTCACAGGCATATCAGTTCAGTTCCTTCAGGCAGCGAGTTTCTTGCGTTCTTCCAATGCGGCAGCAGGCGGCGCGGCGCTTACCACGCCCATCTCCGCCAATGCCTTGCGCGCAGCGTCAACTACACGCGTCATAATGTGGCTGTCCATCTGTCCGATGCAGCCGATCCGGAAACTATCCACGACAGTTAGCTTGCCAGGGTAAATGATAAAGCCTTGCGCTTTCATCGCTTCATAAAAGTGCGTGAAATCAAACGCCGCATCCGAGGGGCAGAAGAACGTCACGATGATCGGGCTCTGCCAGCGATCCTCCAGCAACGTCTCGAACCCAAGGCCTCGCATGCCCGACACCACCGTGTCCCTGTTCAGCGCATAGCGCGCGCCGCGCGCCTCCACGCCGCCTTCTTCGCGGTGCTGCGCAAGGGCCTCCATAAAGGCCGCAACCACATGGGTGGGAGGCGTAAAACGCCACTGCCCGGTTTTTTCCATCGTCGCCCACTGCGCATGAACATCCAGCGACAACGAGTGCGAATTGCCCTTGGAGGCCTCGATTTCGGCCTTTTCTGCAATGATAAACCCAAAACCCGGCGCGCCTTCGATGCATTTGTTGGCCGACGACACGAACGCCACGCAGCCAAGCTCGGCTGGGTGAAGGGGCACCGCTCCAAATGCTGACATGGAATCGATCAGCAACTTACGACCGGCTGCGCGCGTGGCTGCGGCAATTTCCTCGATCGGGTTCAAAATCCCGCTAGAGGTCTCACAATGGGTCGCCATCACATGGGTAATTGCGGGATCTTCGGCCAAAACCGCGGCCACTTCGCTCCCTCTGGGCGGCAGATAATCCCCTTTATCAATCAGGATATAATCGCGGCCGAGATACTTTAGTGTTTCCGCTGCGCGCAGTCCGTATGCGCCATTGGCCAGTACCAGCACCCTCCCGTCCTTCGGCACGAAACTGCCCAGCATCGCTTCGACCGCGTAAGAGCCCGATCCCTGTATAGGAACGCAATCGTAGGCCTCGGCGCCCGGGCCAATCAAGGCCAGCAGCTGGTCACGCAGACTGCGCGTCATCGCACGAAAATCGCCATCCCAACTTCCCCAGTCCCTCAGCATCGCGCGCTTCGTGCGTTCGGACGTCGTCAGAGGGCCGGGCGTCAGCAAAAAGGGCTCGCGCATTTTCGGATCGGGAATGCGATCGTTTGGCATTGTCTCGGCCTCACAGGTCATGTCGCTGTTCTGTTTGCCCAGAAATCGGCCATATGTAAAATCTCTGTTTTGTATCCTTCCATAAGATAAATCTATACAATTCACCCTTTCCAAACTACCTATGTCGGATCAATGCGTCCCAAAGCGCCTGTGAAAAGACAAGGACTACACCGATGCGCTACACGCAATTACGCGCCTTTCATAACGTCGCCCTGCACGTCGGCTTCTCGCGCGCCGCCGCCGCCCTCAATCAGTCGCAGCCTTCGCTCAGTGATCAGGTGCGCAAGCTCGAACAGGCCCACGACGTCCTTCTGTTTCACCGCGAGGCGCGCCAGATCCGTCTCACCGAGGTCGGTCACGAATTATTCCGCTACACTAAGCAATTCTTCGAAATGGAAGGTCAGATCGGCGAATACCTTAACCAGTCGCGCGCCGAGGTGACGGGAACACTCCGCATCATCGCCGATTCCGCGCTGCATGTGGCGGGCATCGTTAGTCGCTTCCGCAAAGCCAACCCCGGCGTTTTCGTGTCGCTTCACACAGGCAACACCGAAGACATCCTGCGTCGTTTGCGCAACTACGAAGCCGAGGTCGGTGTCGTCGCCAATTTGGTGGCCGCCCCGGATCTTGAAACGCTCGATCTCGGCAACACGCCCATCGTCGCAATCGCGGCGCGCGGGACTTGGCCCAAGTCCAGAAAATCTCTCAGTCTCGCGGAATTCGCCGCCGCACCACTGGTCTCTCGCGAGGCCGGATCGCGCACGCGGGCCGCCGTCGAACAAGCCGCCGCGCGGGCTGGCCTCGCGTTCAAGCCCGTGATCGAAGTCGAAGGCCGTGAAGCCATGCGCGAGATCGTCGCCTCTGGTGCAGGCATCGGGTACGTCTCGGCGGCGGAATTCGGTCAGGACGCGCGCGTCATATCTCTGCCTATTCTCGACAATGATCTGAAGATGTCAGAGATGTTGATCACCCTGACCGCACGGCAAGACGTGCCGGTCATCCGCGCCTTTCTGCGCACACTCAACCAGTAGTATAGGAGTGCGGCACCGATCTATCGTAAAAAGCTATAGCTCGATACGAATCTAAAATTTTACAGATGGCTGGCATAGGCGATGATCGGACAGGAGGGCGCGTAAGCGTCTGGCATGAACCTGAGGGGGACCACAGTGCCTGCGCGGCCCAATGTTCTGTTCATCGTAATCGACCAGTTGCGCGCCGATTGCGTTTTCGGCGCCCTCTCCCAATATATTGAGCTGCCGCACCTACGCGCGCTTGCCGATGATGCCGTGCGCTTTGACTGTCATCACAGCGTCACGTCGCCCTGCGGTCCCTCGCGGGTGTCTTTGCTCACCGGGCAATACGCGATGAACCACCGTGCCGTGCGAAACGGCACGCCGGTGCGCGCCGACACGCCCAATCTGGCGACTGTTGTTAAAGACGCCGGGATCAGGCCGCTTCTTTATGGCTACACCGATCACGCTATTGATCCGCGCGGCCTCGAGCCTGTCGATCCAAGGCTGCAAAGTTACGAAGAACTTGCGCCGGGCTTTGAAGAAATTGTGCGGATGCGTCTGGAAACCGACGTCACCGCCTGGGAAGACGACTTGCGGGCGAAAGGCTACGACGTTCCCAGCTATCCCGACACCTATCGCCCTGCCGGCGACACCCCCGATGCGCCCGCGTTTTATGCCGCCGAAGACAGCGATACCGCCTTCCTGACCGACAAAGTGCTGGAAGATCTGCCCAATCGCGCCCCCGGCTGGTGCGCCTTCGTCGCCTACATCCGCCCACACCAGCCGCTTGTCGCGCCCGCGCCTTACAACACGATGTACGCGCCGGCGGACATGCCGCCGCCGCGCGCCTTCGCGCTGGGCGAGACACTGCACCCTTTCGTGCCCGTCTCGGCCGCCCGTAACCCGATCTCGGGCATGGTCGTGGGCTTTCCGGACTTAGAGCCGACGCCTGGCACCATCGCGCAGATGCGCGCGCTTTATTTCGGCCTCGCCACCGAGGTCGACACCCATATCGGCCGCCTCATCGACTGGCTGAAAGACAGCGGGCAATACGAAGACACGCTGATCGTTGTCACCGCCGACCACGGCGAGACGCTTGGCGATTTCGGTCTCTGGGGTAAGGTCAACTATTTTGACGCCTCCCACCACGTTCCGCTTCTTTTCCGGGCGCCTGGCGGCGCGCGTGGCCACGTTGTTCAGGCTCCGACCGAATCAATCGACGTGACCCCGACGATTCTTGACCACCTTGGGATCGATATCCCCCATTCGATGGACGGACACAGCCTCGCGCCTTTCCTTATGGGCGACACGCCAAGTCACTGGCGCAGACACAGTTATTCCGAAATCGACTTCGGAAACCCGATCCAACCGTCCGGCTTTCAAACCAACCTTGGAATTGACCTCGACGCCTGCAATCTGGCTATTCTGCGCACCGCTGACTTCAAGCTGGTCCAGTTCGCATCCGACCTCCCAGCGCTTCTTTTTGACATGAATGTCGAAGGAGAAGCCAAAAATTTAGCCGAAGATCCGGAAAAGACGCGGATTCTTCTTGATTTGTCGCGTCAGATGCTTTGCCATCGGATGCGAAACCCCGATGGTACGTTTTCGCGAACGATGGTGTCATCGCGCGGGCTTGAAGTGGGTGCTGCTTGATCTGCTTTGCTGAAATCCGCTGGGGATCGCTCGAAGCTGTCACGCGCCTGTCATGGGCATCGGGCAATAACGGTCTGTCGCAACATGTGTGTGACAGGTGAAATGGGAAGAGGGGACAATCTTTTCTTCTTGCTGATGCGCTCGGGAGCGTGCGCGCTGGCACAACTGCGTCAGGCATCTGTCTGGCGATATATAAAACGAGAACAGGAGAGATAATGAAACGACTGCTTCTTTCGGGCGTAGCTGCGATTGCCCTTCCGGGCATGGCGCTGGCGAACTGCCCCGCTGTCACAATGGCTGATATGGGTGGTGTAGCCACCGGAGCCTTCCCGCAACAATACGAACTGTCTGAATTCGAGGCAGCTGCCGGCTGCTCTATGGAATTCTCGGGCTACGAGGGCATGGCCGCTCTGAACGCGCGGATCAAAGGTAACCCTGATCTGCCGGCGCTCGCTGATCGTCTGCCTTCCGAACCGCTGGTCGTCGTGCCATACGCGTCTGTCGGCAAATACGGTGGCGAACTTGACGTTTTGTCGAACGCCACAGAAGCGGGCACCTCTGACTTCCTGTCGGTCCGCCACGTCAACCTTGTGCGCTATTCGGACGACCTTGAGACCATCGTGCCCAACATCGCGAAATCGTGGTCCTGGAACGACGATTTCACCCAGCTGACCTTCAAATTGCGCGCAGGCCACAAATGGTCCGATGGCGCGCCGTTCACATCTGCTGACGTCGCCTTCTGGCACGACAACCTGATGCTCGACACCAACATCTTTGAGACGCCAAAAGACTATGTGACGGTCGCTGGCGAGACAATGACGGTCGAAACACCAGACGACACCACAGTGATCTTCAACCTTCCGGCACCCAAGCCCGGCCTCTTGGCGCACTTCGCCACGCATTATGCCCAAGGCTTCCAGCCCAAGCATTTCTTCGGCCAGTTCCACCCGGACATCAACGCCGATGCGGATGCCTACGCACAGTCGCTTGGCTTTGAAAACGGCTACGATGCAATCAAAGCCTACTATGGCAACTCGGACTGGACAGATACGCCATCGCCGATGCTGTCGTTCCCGGCTCTGGTTGACGGTCTGCCAAAAGGCACGCACCCGACGCTGGAAAGCCACATCTATGTCACCGACACCACCGAAGGCCGGTATCTGGTAGCCAACCCGTATTTCCACATGGTGGACACAACGGGTCAGCAACTGCCGTATATCCCGACCCAGGACGAGGTCTACATCAACGACAACGAAGTGCGGATCCTCAAGCTAGTCAATGGCGAGATCGACTATAAGTCGCAGTCGCTTCAACTGGCCTCGGCGCCGCTCCTTCTCGAAAATCAGGAAAAGGGTAACTACTCGATCTACCTGAAGCCTGAGATTACGATGGGTGCCTTTGGCTTCAACGTGACCCATGAAGACGAAGCCAAGCGCGCCGTCTTCGGCGACCTGCGCTTCCGCGAAGCCATGTCGGTCGCAATCAACCGTGACGAGCTGAACGAAGTCGGTTTCTTCGGTCAGGGTACGCCGCTTCAGTACACCGGCTTCTCGCCGCTGCCGAATGGTGTGGATACGTCGTGGCAGACTTACAAGACCCAATATGATCCTGCCGCAGCCAACGCCCTTCTGGACGAATTGGGTATGGCTGACACGGACGGTGATGGTCTGCGCGAATTGCCAAACGGCGACAAGCTTGTCTTGAACCTGAACTTTTCGACTCAAGGCATCGCTGGTCAGACCGTTGAACTGGTTTCGCAGTATTGGGCCGATGTCGGCGTGGCGTCTGTGGTCAAAGAAGTGACACCGGACGAATATCGCTCGGCTCAGTCGTCAAACCAGTTGGACGTGTCCATGTGGCGCAAAGGTCAACCACTGGCCATCGTCCTTGGCAACAACGAGCTATGGGTGCCGCCGTATGAAAACTACTTCGGCAACCGCAACGCGATGTTGTGGGCAGAATGGGTCGACAGCGGCGGCAGCGCCGGTGTGGAACCACCTGTCTGGGCGAAAGACCTGATCGCAGACATCAATGCGCTTCAGTCTGCCCCGATTGGCAGCGAAGCGGCAACGGAAATCGCAGGCCGTATGGTGAAGGCAATGACCGAGAACTTAATGTTCATCGGCACTGTTAACGCACCTGCTCCGATCTATCGGAACAATGATCTGAAGAACTTCACCGAGTTCAAGACACATTCCTACGAGTACTATCGGACATATCCGTACCGCGCAGCGCAGTGGTATCTGGACGAATAGGCCCCACTAGGGTCTGATACAAAGTTCCGGGCGGCGACAGTCGCCCGGAACATCAACGGGGAAGATGCGGCTTGCCAAGACATTCGGACCAATCCGAAGCGTGGCGGCCTCCTAACGGGGTAACCCATGCTTAATTTCGCGCGTTTCGTCGCAACGCGAGCGATCATGGCGATGATCACGCTGATCATCGTATCGCTTGTTGTATTTTCCTTGATGGAGCTAGTGCCCGGCGACTGCGCCGAGCGGTATCTGGCATTCAAGAACACCCAAGGGTCCGGCATCTCGATTGCTGATATCGAACAGGAACGCGTCCGGCTCGGTCTGGACCGCCCGTTTCTCGAACGTTGGGGAAGTTGGATCGCAAACGCCTTTCAGGGCGAATTTGGCGACAGTTGCATTTTACGCGTCAACATCGCCCAGCTTCTTGGTGACAAATTCTGGCTCAGCTTGGGGATCTGCTTCGCCTCTTTGACGCTTGCCTATGCAATCGCCATCCCGGTTGGTATCATCGCAGCGGCCTCCGACAACAAATTGCTCAACAACTCGCTGCGCATCGTCAGCTACCTTGGTCTGGCCATGCCGAACTTCCTTTTGGCGTTGATGATCATGCTGTTCGCGACGGTTTACTTCGGCAATACGTTAACGGGACTTTATTCGGACGGCTTCAGGGACGCACCATGGTCCTGGGCGAAGTTTGTCGATCTCATGTCTCATGCCTGGCTCCCGATTTTCATCCTTGGATGGTCGGCTACGGCCTTTGCGCTTCAAACCGTCCGGGCGCTAATGTCTGACGAAATCGGCAAGCTTTACGTCACTGCCGCGTCAGCCCGCGGCGTGCACGGGCGCAAATTGCTGTGGAACTACCCGGCACGTCACGCGCTTGGCCCCATCGTCAATTCGCTCGGCTTCGATTTGAACCGCATCTTCAACGAATTGCCCATCGTCGCGCTGATCCTCGTCTTGACGGACGCAGGCGCGCTGTTGATCGAAGCGCTCGCGCGATCCAACGATCAGCAGCTGGCCGGTGCGATCATCTTCCTACTCACCGCGTCCATTGTGTCGCTCAATTTTGCCACCGACGTGCTGCTCGCGATCATTGATCCGCGCGTCCGCAAAAGCATTCTGAGGTAAAGGCCATGAGCAGCGAAACCACAAACACCCCGGCTCTCGACGCGAGCGAACTCAAAGCAAAAGAGGCTTACTTCACCGCCTCCCAAACCCAATTGATCTGGGCACGGTTCATCAAACAGCGTGCCGCCCTGATTGCCGGGATGGTCCTGCTTGTGCTGATCCTCAGCGGCATATTCGCGCCGTTCCTGTCACCCTACGATCCGACGATTGCGGGGCGCGACAAGGACTACACCAACGGGGCTCCGCAGCTGCCGCAATTCTGCGACGTCAGCGGCTGCTCGGCCCGCCCGTTTATCCACGCGGTCGAACGCGAACGCTCCATGGCGACGAATTTCCGCTGGGTGACCACAATTAACGAAGATGAACGCCTCTACATGCAGTTTTTCGTCACCGGCGACAGCTACAAGCTTTTCGGCTTTATAAAAGGAAACCTTCACCTCTTTGGCGTTGAGGGCGGCAAAATCCACCTCTTCGGCACCGACGAAGATGGCCAGGATATCTTCAGCCGCACCCTTCACGCCATCTGGACCTCCATGCAGGTCGGCGCCATCGGCGTCTTTATCGCCTTCGTCCTTGCCCTCATTATCGGCGGCATATCTGGATATTACGGCGGCTGGATCGACAGTATTCTGCAGATGATCACCGATGCCGTGCGAACCGTGCCGGAAATTCCGCTCTTCATGGCGCTGGCCGCCTTTATGCCCCCCGAAATGTCCGCCGAAGCGCGTTTTTTCTATATCTCGATCATCCTCGGCTTCGTCGGCTGGCCGACACTGGCCCGCCGCGTCCGCACCCACATTCTGACCGAGCGAAATCAGGAATATGTGCTGGCCGCGCAGCTTTGCGGAGCCTCTTCGCCCCACATTATCCGCCGCCACCTTCTGCCCAGTTTCACCAGCTACATCATCGTCGATCTGGTTATTTCCTTCCCCTACATGGTGCTCAAGGAAACCGCGCTAAGCTTCATTGGTCTCGGTCTGAAAGACCCCGTCAGTTCCCTTGGTGTGATGCTTCAAAAAGCCACCAGCGCCGATGTGATGCTGAACTACCAATGGTACTTTATCCCGGTGATCTTCTTTATCGTCCTTGTCATGGCCTTTGTGTTCGTCGGTGACGGCCTGCGCGACGCCGCTGACCCATACGCGGATACCAAAAAGTGAGCGCCCTTATAACAGTCGAAAACCTGACGCTGAAATTCAAGACCGACGAGGGTCTGATCACAGCCGTTGATGACGTGTCCTTCAGCCTCGACAAGGGCGAGGTCATCGGTCTTGTCGGCGAAAGCGGCTCTGGCAAGTCGGTCACGGCCAAGGCGCTGATGCATCTGAACGCCAAGAACGCGGTCTACACGCCGGAATCAAAAATCACGTTGCACAGTGATGACGGCCCGGTCGACGTCCTGTCATTAACTACCCCGCGCCAGCTGAACGTTGTGCGCGGCGGGGCCATATCGATGATCTTTCAGGAACCGATGGCCAGCTTCGCGCCCGTGATTTCCATCGGCAAGCAGATGGTCGAACAGCTTCAGCTTCACTCCAACATGACCAAAGCCGAAGCCAAAGCCCACTCGATCAACATGCTCGACCGCGTCGGAATCTCGGACCCGGCCAAGCGCATTGATCAGTACGCCTTCGAGCTGTCCGGCGGCATGCGACAGCGCGCGATGATCGCGATGGCCCTCAGCACCAAACCGAAGCTCCTGATCGCAGACGAACCGACAACTGCGCTTGATGTGACGATACAGGCGCAGGTGATTGACCTGATGAAGGACCTCGTCGAGGAATTCCACATGGGTATCCTTTTCATCACCCATGATCTCGGTGTCGTCGCCCAAACCGCCGACAAAGTGAACGTCATGTATCTTGGCCGGATGATCGAAGAAGGTCCGGTGCGCGACGTGATTCGCAACGCAAAACACCCCTACACGCAGGGCCTTTTGAACGCGCTGCCGAAACTCAACGATCTGGACTCGCCCCTTGAGCCTGTTCCCGGCGACATCCCATCCCCGCTCGAACGCCCGTCAGGCTGCGTCTTTCACACCCGCTGCTCGCAGATTGTCGGGCCACAATGCTCGTCTCGCCAGCCTCGTGATGTGAACGTCGATCCTACCCATCGCGTTGCCTGCCACATCTACTCGGAGGCTGCAGAATGAGCGATATCCTGATCAAGGCGAACGGCCTCTCTGTCGGCTTCCAGATCGGCAATTCGATCTTCAAACGGCAGGTGTTAAAGGCTGTCGACAACGTGACGCTTGAAATTGAAAAGGGGTCATTTTTCGGGCTGGTTGGGGAAAGCGGATCTGGAAAGACCACGCTTGGCCGCGCCCTCCTCAAGGCTGTGCCTATCACCGGGGGAGGAGCACACTACTCCGATGGAGAAGTTGCCTATGATCTTGAAGATATTTCGAAAGAAAACCTCAAAGATTACCGCAAACGCGCGCAGCTGATTTTTCAGGACCCCTATGCGGCCCTCTCACCAAGGATGACCGTGCGCGATATCATTGCCGAGCCGCTCGAAGTCATGGGTCTGACCAAGACCCGGGTCGAAACCGACGAACGCGTGCGCGAAATTGCCGCGAAATGCCGCCTTAACCTCGAACACTTGCGCCGCTTTCCGCACGCGTTCTCCGGCGGTCAGCGCCAGCGCATTTCCATCGCGCGTGCGCTTGTGTCCGCGCCGAAATTCGTCGTTGCCGATGAAAGCGTCGCCGCGCTGGATGTCTCCATTCAGGCGGACGTTCTGAACTTGCTGAAGGCTATTCAGGCCGACATGGGGCTGACGTTTATGTTCATTAGCCACGACCTCAGCGTTGTCGCACATACTTGCGATCATGTTGCGGTGATGTATCTTGGGCGCCTTGTGGAAACCGCGCCGACGCGCCAGCTTTTTGCGTCACCCAAGCATCCCTACACCAAGGCGTTGTTCTCGGCGATCCCGTCGCTTGACCCCGACGATCGCGGCATTGCTCAAAAGCTTGAAGGTGAAATCCCGTCGCCCACCAATCAACCTTCGGGGTGCAAATTCCACACCCGCTGTCCAAACGCGATTGACGTCTGCAAAACGATCGAGCCGCAACTTGAAACAGCAGATAGGGGTCATCAGGTCTCGTGCCATCGTTGGAAAGAATTGTTGGATCTGGTTCCCGCTTAACAACGTCTTGGTGAGGAAAATCTACAAAATAGAGGTTTCGAATTTCCAAACCCACCGCGCGGGCGTGGCAAAGCCCGCCCCCCGAACGCCCGAACCGACGTTATAATGACATCGTATTGTCGTGTGGTTTCAGCGTGTTACCCACCGCCTGCTGCACCTTTGTGCGCAGATGGTGAAGACATAGAGTTGCACCTCGAGCTTTAAACAGATTTCCGCGCTCTCAAAGCCGCCGAGATCGTTCCATCGTCCAGATAATCCAATTCGCCGCCAATCGGTACACCTTGCGCCAAGGTCGTGACCCGCACCCCGCCTTCAAGCTGTTCTGCGATGTAATGCGCCGTCGTCTGGCCATCCACCGTTGCGTTCAGCGCAAGAATAACCTCATGAATTTCCTCGGACTTCACACGATCCACAAGCTTAGGAATGCGCAACTCGTCCGGCCCGATCGCGTCCAGCGCGCTCAGCGTTCCGCCCAGCACGTGATACCTGCCCCGGAATACGCCCGACCGCTCCATCGCCCAAAGATCGGCGACATCTTCGACAATGCACAACTCGCCAGTCGCGCGCTTTTCGCTTTTACAGATCTCACAGATATCCGATGTGCCGATATTTCCGCAGTTGAGACATTCGCGCGCCGTATCCGCCACTTGCCGCATTGCGTCTGCCAATGGACTCAACAAAACCCCGCGCTTTTTGATCAGATGCAAAACAGCACGTCGCGCAAACCGAGGCCCAAGCCCTGGCAATCGCGCCATCATCTCGATCAGCGCCTCAAGTTCTTTGGGTGCGTCTGACAGCGTCCCTGTCCCGACTTAGAACGGCAGTTTCATGTCGGCTGGCAATCCAAGGCCTTCGGTCATTTTTT
>CAJQNG010000189.1 GCA_905479635.1 uncultured Boseongicola sp.
TACGGCGCTGCGATGAAAGTCGTTGGCAATGCCGACCGGCAGGAAACGGGCCGCTGGGAAAATAATCGGGCCGAGAACGCGCACCCGCTGCCTGACAGTGGTTTGCTTGCAAACCATGACAAGGGGCCGTTTCGACGACGAGAACGCGCCCTGCAGCGGTTCCGCAGCATGCGATGTTTGCAAAAGTTCGCCGCCGTTCATTTCTCCGTCTGCAACCATTTCAACCAGGAGCGCGCTCTATAGCGGAGACAATTTCAAGGCCAACCGCGCCGCTGCTCTCTCCGAGTGGCGCCAAATTTGTTCGCCATAAGGTCCGGCATTCGGCGGCGAACTGAGACCAGTTCTCATCCGTTTGACAGCACCCTCCGCCTGACACCACCCGAGGCTGACACAGTCGTGGCGGCCACTTTGCGCGATCCGGTCCGTTCTGGGATGAGGGCACTGACGAACACCGAAAATGCGTCGATTGTCGTTTCTGAATGTCTTGCAAGAATTTGTCTAGCCTCACTTCCATGGGCCAGTTTTGTGCAATGTTTCTGGTACCGGCGGGCACGGGTTTAAGGCCTAGTCTGGCCGGATCTGTTTGTACTGCGTGAACCAGGTTGACACAACTTCACAATTCGGATCACGTCAACGGATTGAGCAATCGGAGAGACGCTGGTGCGGATTATTTCAAACCCTCATCGGGCGGGTCCGAAATTAGCACCGACGGCACCTTATCCATCAGACGATGCCGCAAGGGTCGGTACGCTTTTGAGGCAGTGTCCCGCCGCGCATGAAACGCCTCTGGTTCAGCCGGCTGGACTGGCTCCGGTGGCGAAGGTCTGGGTCAAGGACGAAAGAGCGCGTATGAATCTTGGGTCGTTCAAGGCGCTTGGGGCCGCTTATGTCATCGCGCGCCATGCCGAAGAGGTGTCGTCAACGCCGGACGCCTCCACTTTACATGGCCGAACCTACGTCACTGCTAGCGCGGGCAATCACGGGATGAGTGTAGCCGCCGGTGCACGGGTTTTTGGGGCCGATGCAGTCGTCTATATAGCCGACACCGTACCCGAAGGCTTCGCAGACCGTTTGAAGGCACAGAAGGCTAAGGTCGTTCGAGCGGGTGCCAACTATGCGGCCAGCATGGAAGCGGCGATGCAAGCCGCCGAAGGCAATGGGTGGGTTCTACTGTCAGACAGTTCCTGGGAGGGCTACGTCGATCTGCCGCTTGTGCTGATGGAAGGTTACCTTCAGATGGCCGCTGAGGCTGTCGCACAATGCCCCGAACCTCCCACGCATATTTTTCTGCAAGCTGGTGTTGGCGGCCTGGCTGGAGCAGTGGCGACTTATGCACGCAAGATTTGGGGCGACGCGCCTCGCATCGTCGTAGTCGAGCCCGACGCAGCCCCCGCGCTGCAAGCCAGCATCGAAGCTGGGAAAAGCGTCTTTGCTGATGGTCCCGACAGCATCATGGGTCGGCTGGACTGCAAGGAGCCATCGCTGATTGCCTTAAACGGTTTGGGTCGAGACGCTGATGATTTTCTTACGTTGAGTGACGATGAGGTCACCGAATATCTGCCGCAGTTGGCGTGTCATGGTCTGGCCACCACCGCGTCCGGCGGTTCTGGTGCCGTTGCCATTCTTCGCGAAGATGTACGCGCTGTGTTGGGTATGGGTTCCGATGCGCGAGCTCTGTGCTTTCTCTCCGAGGCTGTTGAATGAGAGGGTTTGAACTCTCAGAGTTTGAGACGCGCACCCGCCGAGCCCAATCCATGATGGAAGCCCATGGATTGGCAGCCCTACTTCTGACGACCGAACCGGAGGTGCGCTATTTTACCGGGTTCCTGACTCGCTTTTGGGAAAGTCCGAGTCGACCTTGGTTCCTGCTTGTGCCTGCAACGGGCAAACCCGTTGCTGTGATTCCTTCTATTGGGGCAGCCCTTATGGGGGAAACCTGGATAGAGGATATCCGCACTTGGAGTGCTCCTGATCTGAAGGACGACGGTGTGTCCTTGCTGGCCGATACTTTAGTTGAACTTACTTCGTCTGATGGCGCAATCGGGATGCCGGACGGCCACGAAACTCACACCCGTATGCCGCAAGCTGATCTGGCGTCGGTGCGAGCTGGTATCGGCATGCGAAAAGTAGTAGGAGATCATGGTATTTTGCGCGCCTTGCGCATGGTGAAATCCCCGGCAGAGATTGCGAAGATCGAAAATGCCTGTGCCATTGGCGGCCGTGCTTTCGAGCGCACGCCCGAGATTGCTGGGGCAGGGGTGCCGCTCGATGAAGTGTTTCGGAAATTCCAGATTCTTTGTCTTGAGGAGGGTGCAGATTGGGTTCCGTATTTGGCTGGCGGAGCCGAGCAGGGCGGATACCAAGACGTGATTTCCCCCGCCCGCACGACGCCATTGACGAACGGCGATGTTTTGATGCTGGACGCCGGCCTGGTCTGGGACGGGTACTTCTGTGATTTCGACCGGAACTGGTCGATTGGGCCTGCAACGTCCGAGGTTCAATTCGCCCACGCGCGGTTGGTCGAAGCCTCGGATGCTGCCTTTGAGACGGCACGGCCCGGTGTGACGGCGGCGACCTTGTTCCATGCCATGGACGAGGTGTTGAGATGCGAATCCGACGGGACTGACGCTGGTCGGTTGGGCCACGGATTGGGCATGTCGCTGACCGAATGGCCGTCGTTGATCCC
>CAJQNG010000190.1 GCA_905479635.1 uncultured Boseongicola sp.
CTGGTTGCGGTTCACGTAGACGTTGCCGACGCTGACGCTCTCGACAATGTCCTGAACACGCCCATCAATGCGCGTATGAAGGCCGAAGGTCAGACCGTAACCCATTGAGTTAATGTCGTAAATAACCTTTTCAAGCTGATCGGCGCGGAAGGTCGCGATGTGCAGGACCGGGCCAAAAATTTCGCGCTTTAGAGCCGTGATAGCCGTGACATTTACAAGGGCTGGCGCAAGGAAGGTGCCGCCTTGCGGCGCGGCAATCAGCGGGCGTGCGTTGTGGTCTTTCAGGTGCGCGGAGATCCCGTCATGGGCGGTTTGATCAATAAGGGGGCCGATGTCGGTTGCAAGATCCCACGGATCGCCAACTGTCAGCGCTTTGATTGCGCCGGTGAGCATTTCGCGAAAAGCGGGTGCGATATCGTCCTGAATATAGACGCAGCGCAAGGCGCTGCACCTTTGGCCTGCCGACTGAAACGCCGAGGCGACCACGTCGCGCACGGCCTGTTCCAGAAGCGCGGTAGAATCGATGATCATCGCGTTGATGCCGCCGGTTTCGGCGACCAGTGGTGCGCCGGGCGCAAGAGTTTCGGCCATGGCGCGGCGGATGGTTTGCGCCGTCGCGGTCGAGCCAGTGAAGGCAACTCCGTCTACGCGCGCATCAGATGTAAGCATGCGGCCAACAGTTGCCCCGGTTCCAGGCAGGAATTGCAAGGCAGCCACGGGCACGCCAGCATCGTGCATCAACTGCACAGCGCGATGCGCGACAAGGGGCGTCTGCTCTGCTGGTTTTGCAAATACCGCGCAGCCTGCCGCAAGGGCGCCGGATATTTGACCGGTGAATATTGCCAGAGGGAAGTTCCAGGGGCTGATACAGGTGACTGTTCCAACGGGTTCGCCTGTGCAATGAGTAGCCTCGCTTGCGTAATAGCGCAGAAAATCAACGGCTTCGCGTACTTCTCCGACGCAATCCAGTAAGGTTTTGCCTGCCTCGCGTGCCAAAAGCGCAAATAGCTCAGGCGCGTTTTCCTCATAGAGGCCGGCGGCGCGGTTTAGGACGAGGGCGCGCTCGGTCGGGGAGGCCGACCATGGTTTTGCGGCACCGAAGGAAGTCGCTATGCATTCTCTATCAGCCTGAACAACCGTACCGACTAGATCGGCGGGGTTCGCAGGGTTTAAGATCTCTTGCGCTTGCAATGATCCAGCGGCGCCCGCGACAATCGGAATTGCCGACCAGAGTTGGTTTTTAAACGGGGCGCGGGCGGCTTCAAGGCTGGCCAAAGTCGCGCCGTCGGTGAGATCCCAGCCGATCGAGTTTTTGCGGTCTGGGGCGTAGAGGGCTTGCCCGGAGCGGATGCTGGGGCGAATGTTCGCAGTCGCAAATGGATCCGAGGCCACGGTTTCGGCGGGGACGTCTTCGTCCACCAACTGATTGACGAAGCTGGAATTCGCGCCGTTCTCAAGCAGGCGACGGACAAGATAGGCAAGCAGATCGCGGTGCGCGCCAACGGGGGCATAGATGCGGCAGCGGATTTTGTGTTGCTTGCGGACAGTCTCAAAGAGTTGTTCGCCCATTCCGTGAAGCCGTTGAAATTCAAAGGTCTCCATATCGTAACTCATTCGAAGAACGGCTTGTACTGTGTGCGCGTTATGGGTGGCAAACTGCGGGTAAATTCTGTCAGTCATCCCTAGAAGCTTACGCGCGCAGCCAATATAAGAGACGTCGGTGGCTTCTTTGGCGGTGAAGACAGGGAAGCGATCAAGCCCAAGGACTTGCGCGCGTTTGATCTCGGTATCCCAATAGGCGCCTTTCACGAGGCGGATCATCAGTTTGCGGTCAAACCGCTTCGCAAGATTGTAGATGTGGTCGATCACTGGGGCGGCACGCAGGCCATAGGCTTGCACGACAATCCCGAAGCCGTCCCAGTCGGCAAGGCGCGCATCCCCAAGAGCGGCCTCGATCACGTCGAAGGACAGTTCCAGGCGATCTGATTCTTCGGCGTCGATGTTCAGGCCGATGTTGCGCTCGGCGGCCATGATCGCAAGGTCGACAAGGCGCGGGGTCAGTTCGGCCAGAACGCGCTTGCGTTGGGATACCTCGTATCTTGGGTGCAGCGCGGACAGCTTCACCGAAACGCCGGGACGGGACTTGACGTCTTTGCCGGTCGTGGTGTCACCGCTTGCGCGGATCGCGCTTGCATAGGAGGCGAAATAGCGCTGAGCGTCGGCGTCGGTACGCGCGGCTTCGCCGAGCATGTCGTAGGAATAGGTGTAGCCCTTGGCTTCCATCCCGGCGGCGCGGGTCATAGCCGAGGTCATGGTCTGGCCCAGTACGAACTGCTGGCCCATTTCGCGCATAGCGCGGCCGACGGCCTTGCGGATCACGGGTTCGCCCAGACGTTTGACCGCCTCGCGCAAGGCACCGGCAACCCCAGGTCCAGTTTCGTCAAGAACGCGGCCTGTCAGCATCAGTGCCCAGGTCGAGGCGTTGACCAGAGAAGACGACGAGTGGCCAAGGTGTTTTCCCCAGTTGGACGGCGCGATCTTGTCTTCGATCAGCGCGTCGATCGTCTCGGAGTCTGGAACACGCAGAAGCGCTTCGGCAAGGCACATCAGTGCTACGCCTTCATCCGTGGAAAGCCCGTATTCGGCGAGGAAGACTTCCATTATGCCGGGTCGCCCAGTGGTGCGGATTGCGCGGACCAGCTTTGCGGCTTCGTCGCAAATCATGGCACGGTCCGTGTCGGTGAGCGCAGCAAGTTTTGTGACCGCAGACAGCGTGGCGTCCTCAGCGGGATACGTGGTGAAGCGGGTCAAAGGTGTGTGTGTCATACATCAAATATAGCAGCGGCACTGTAGACGAAATAGTTGAAATATGCGACGAACGCGCGAAATCGGACCAAAAATATCTGGAGTTTTAGTCAAATATGGATTTGTCGCTTGATAAAACGGATCGAAAGATTCTTGATATCGTATCTGCGGACGCCAGAATCTCGATTACCGAGCTTGCACGGCAAGTTGCCCTTTCCAAAACGCCTGTCCTTGCGCGGTTGAAACGGCTCGAAAAGCAGGGCGTCATTCGAGGGTATTCGGCGCAGATTGATCCGGTGCGATTGGGATTGGATCACGTGGCTTTTGTCGAGGTCAAGCTGAGCGACACGCGCGAGAAGGCTTTGTCGGCGTTCAATGCGGCTGTCGTCGCGGTGCCTGAGATTGAAGAATGTCACATGATAGCCGGAGCGTTCGATTATCTGTTGAAGGTCAGGACACGGGATATGACACGGTATCGTATTGTGCTGGGCGAACGCATTTCCAGCATGCCGCATGTGGCACACACCGCGACCCATGTGGCGATGCAGGCGGTCAAGGATGGCGGTTTCGTGACTTGACGGCGCCGTCAGGCACGCCACCTTATTAAATATGAAACACCTTTTTATCCTGCCGCTCCTTGCCGCGCCCGCTTTCGCAGATTGTCCGGCACCGCCCGATATTTCCGCGGCCGCCGATTTGCTTTTGGATCGCGCGCAGGCCGCCCCGAATGAGATGGCCGCGCGTGGTATTTCCAGCCAATTGTGGGAACTTTGGGCCAAGGCACCGGACGAACAGGCGCAAGCGCTTCTTGATCGCGGGATGGCGGCACGGTCGTCTTATAACTTCGTAGATGCGATTGATGCGTTTGACAGACTGACGGAATATTGCCCGGATTATGCGGAAGGATACAATCAGCGCGCCTTCGTCAGCTTCCTGCGTCAGGACTTTGCCACCGCGCTTGTGGACCTTGACCGCGCGCTTGAGCGGTCTCCGCGTCATGTTGCCGCGATTAGCGGCAAGGCTTTGACGTTGATGGGGATGGGGCGCGACGACGAGGCTCAGGACGTCTTGCGTGAGGCGGTTGAGTTGAACCCGTGGATTTCCGAACGCAGTCTTTTGATCGAGCCGCAAGGCGAAGAGTTGTAGGCTTCTAGCTTGCCCCTGCTTTGATGTCGTCTTAGGAAGATCCGGCGCGGGCGTGGCGGAATGGTAGACGCATGAGACTTAAAATCTTTGGGGCGAAAGCCCGTGCCGGTTCAAGTCCGGTCGCCCGTACCAATCCTTAGTATCTGAACCGGTTTCGCTGAGCTCTGAGCCGCGATATCTCAAGCCTCAAAAGTAAGCGCTCAGCCGTCAGCGTTGCTCGGGCCGGGTCGGTGTCCGGAAGATCGCGGATTAGCGAGCCAATGCGGGCAATCCGCCGTTCGCTTTCGTCGATATCGCGATCCAGCCTGTACCATGAGAGGCCGCGCTCGTTCTCGTCGAGAAGTGCGGGGCGATCTGCAATCGGGCATACCGGGCGCAAATGGTCGCCTTCGGCGCCTTCCCGATAAGCATTTCGCGGCGTGCAATAAAGCTTCAGGCCTTCGGTTCGCCCAGCTTCCCAAAGCGTCTTGTTCGGGGCTATGCCAAAGTCGTTGCAGGCGCGCGCATGGCGGAAAACCTGATCCGGGCCTTGGCCGCGTGCGCCGTCCTGAAAGCCGATTTCGCGCCAGTCGCCGCCGCGGCAGGTGTCTTCGCTGAGCGATGCACAGGAGGCGAGGGCAATAAAGCACAGCCCTGCAAGTACACTTATACTTTTTACCGTCACGGATTTAACCTTTCGTTCTGCTCTGCAGTCGTTGCTATTTCGGCGATGGGTTTGGCGTGCGGTGCCGGGTTTTTGACGTCTGTGAGGGGATAGGACATTGGCGCGGTCTCGCTTGCGAATCTGTTGGGCAACCCTAACAAGCCGCGACGTGATATGAACTATCAGACAGCGGTCTCTTGCTAGCATGTGATGCGCGGGCTATCGGAAACCGGTCAGGAGACGGTCATATGGAAAAGAAAACCAGCGGACGCGGTGCGCGCGATCTGCGCGTCAAAGTGAAGACCGCGCGTGGACGCAAGCTTAGCTCGACCCTTTGGTTGGAGCGCCAGCTTAACGATCCTTACGTTAAGCGCGCGCAGGCCGAAGGGTTGCGGGGGCGGGCGGCGTTCAAGATCCTTGAGTTGGATGAGAAGTACCGATTTCTTGTACCCGGCGCGCGGGTTGTCGATCTGGGCTGTGCTCCCGGCGGTTGGTGTCAGGTAGCCGTGCGGCGTGTGAACGCGCTTGGCGACAGAAAGAGCAAGGCCATTGGCCGGGTTCTTGGCGTTGACCTGCAAGAGGTCGAGCCCATTTCCGGCGCGGAAATCCATCAGCTTGATTTCATGTCGGACGGCGCAGACGAGAAGGTGAAAGCCTGGCTTGGGGGCAATGCGGATGTAGTGATGTCGGATATGGCGGCGTCGTCGTCGGGCCACAAACAGACCGATCACTTGCGCATTGTGGCTTTGTGCGAAGCGGCCGCAGAACTGGCCTTTGACGTTCTCGACCCCGGCGGGACATTTGTGGCGAAAGTGCTCGCCGGTGGCGCGGAAGGCTCGCTTCAAAAGCTGTTGAAGATGCGCTTCACATCAGTTGCGAACGTGAAGCCTCCGGCGTCGCGTGCGGACAGTTCGGAAAAGTTTGTCGTCGCGCGCGGGTTTAAGGGCCTTTCAGGTGAACAGGACGATGACGATGATTAAGGCGCTGGTTTGGGGCGAAAACATCCATGAGCGCGAAAACGAGGTCGTGGCGGGCGTCTATCCCGACGGCATGCATGCCTGCATCGCGGCCGCGTTGAATGCAGACCCCGGCATTCAGGCCGAAACGGCAACATTGCAGGACCCAGAGCATGGGATCACGGCGGAGCGGCTTGCACGAACGGACATCTTGTTGTGGTGGGGGCATGCGGCACACGCGGATGTATCGGATGTTGTCGTGCAGCTCGTGGCGGACGCAGTCTATTCGGGCATGGGTCTCATCTTACTGCATTCGGCGCATTTTGCCAAAATTTTCAAACACCTGATGGGAACACCGTGCAATCTGACGTGGCGCGAGGCGGGCGAGCGGGAGCGGCTTTGGGTGACGGCTCCGGGGCATCCGATTGCGCGCGGTTTGCCGCCAAGTTTTGTGCTTGAGCGGGAAGAGATGTATGGTGAGCCCTTTGGTGTGCCCGAGGCGTTGGAAACCGTGTTCATCAGCTGGTTTCAGGGCGGAGAGGTCTTTCGATCCGGTCTGACGTATCGGCGCGGGGCAGGGAACGTGTTCTACTTCCGCCCCGGACACGAGACCTATCCGACTTACTATGACGCGAATGTCCGCAAGGTTCTGACCAATGCAGTGCATTGGGCGCATAATCCGCAACGCGCGACGGGCGATATTCACGCCGCCCCGAATGTGAGGGTCAATGCGGCGCCTGAGAAGATCGTGGCGCGAGGGCCACGGCTGCACAAAGATGGCGAAGACGGGTTTCGTTAGCGGGCCGCGACACAGCTTTTCGATTGCCGTGAACGACGACTTAGGGAACCCGCCGCGACTTCGTTTCAATCGCGGCGACAATCATTCAGACAAGATGAACGTCAACAGCCCTAGTTTCTCGTGCGATGCGGCGCCGCGCGTGACTTGACGGAAGGCGAGGGCAGAGTGATACGGAACGCGCGTGGGGCGAATGGGGGGCACATGGCAGAATTACCAGCGATTGCGGTCGTAGGAGCCGGTCTGATCGGGCGGACACATGTGGATGTTGTGGCGCGTGGTGCGCGGCTTGCGGGAATTGTGGACCCGGACTCCAGGGCGAAGGACCTGGCCGACGCGCATGGCGCGGTTTGGTTTGCTGACCTTGAGCAATACGTTGCGGCGCATCGCCCGGATGGGATCATCTTGGCGACGCCCAACCAGCTTCATGTTGAACAAGCGCTTGCGTGTATTCGCGCAGGCATTCCAGTGCTGATTGAAAAGCCGATTGCGAATGATGCGGCCACTGCGGCGGCTTTGGTTGATGAAGCCGAGACGCGCGGTGTGGAGATTTTGGTCGGACATCATCGGCGGCATAATCCGCTTGTTGCGGCGGCGAAGGCGGTTCTGGACGAAGGGCGTGTGGGCGAGATCGTGTCGGTGACGGCTGAGTTCTGGCTTTACAAGCCGGACGATTATTTTGCGCCTGAGTGGCGGCGCGCGACGGGGGCGGGGCCTGTATTTATCAACCTGATCCATGACATTGATCTGTTGCGGCATTTCTGCGGGAATGTTGTAAATGTGCAAGCGATGGAAGCGCGCGCTGTGCGTGGCTTTGACGTTGAAGACTCGATGGCGGTCCTTTTACGCTTTGCCAGCGGTGCTTTGGCGACGGTCAGCGTCTCCGACACCATTTCGGCCCCGTGGAGTTGGGAATTCACAAGCGGCGAGAACCCTGTTTACCCGCATATCACTACCAGTTGCTACAAGATCGGCGGCACGCACGGGGCCTTGTCGGTGCCCGATATGGTGCTTTGGCAGCATACGGATAAGCGCAGTTGGTGGGAGCCGATTGCCGCCGAGACGGTTCCGTTTGAAGCGGCGGAACCTTTGTTGCGACAGTTGCAAAATTTCATTGGCGTGATCCGCGATGGGCACGCGCCTTTGGTCAGCGGTCGCGAAGGATTGGAGAGCCTGCGCGTGGTCGAGGCGATCAAGACGGCGGCGGTCAGCGGACAGACCGTGTCGTTGACGCACGTGCCGGAGGCGTCGTGAGTGACATCTATTCAGCGCAGTTTCTGATCGTTTTCGCACTGGGCCTATTGGCGACGGGCGCGATCTCAGGCGTTTTGGCCGGGTTGCTTGGCGTTGGCGGCGGGATCGTGATTGTGCCGGTGCTTTTTTTGCTGGCTGGCTTCTTGGGCCTTCCGGCTGAGTTGGCCATGCCGATGGCAGTTGGCACGTCGCTTGCGACGATCATTCCGACGTCTATTTCCTCAGCGCGGTCGCACCGTAAGCGAGGCAGCGTGGATGCGCAGTTGTTGAAGTCCTGGGCGCCTGCGGTATTCGTGGGGGCTTTGATCGGTGGCGTCTTGGCAAGCGTTGTGTCGGGGGCGTTTTTGACCGTGTTGTTCGGCGTGGTGGCCTTGCTTGTTGCGATCAATCTGGCGTTACCGCGCACGGTGGTGCTGGCCGAGGACTTGCCTAAAGGCGTTGCTGCGCGGACCGCTGTACCGACAGCGATCGGTATTCTCTCGGCTTTAATGGGAATTGGCGGGGGGACTTTGTCGGTGCCGATCTTGTCGGCGTTTTCCTTTCCGGTGCATCGCGCCATAGGCACGGCGGCGGCTTTGGGGATTGTGATTGCGGTGCCTGCCGTGTTCGGTTTCATCTGGGCGGGGTGGGACATGGGCGCACGTCCGCCGTACTCATTGGGTTATGTCAGCTTACCCGCAGCGGTTTTGATCTTTACCACAAGTGTTTTCACCGCCCCTATGGGGTCACAGTTGGCGCATTCTTTGGATGCGCGCGTGTTGAAGCCTGTCTTTGCGCTGTTTTTGTTTGTGACGTCGCTGCGGATGTTGTGGCAGGCGTTTGGCAGAGGTTTTTTTAAGGAGTTTCGCGATGAAAATGGCAGTGATCGGGCTTGGGTCCATGGGATACGGAATGGCAGCGTCGCTTTTGCGGGGGGGCCATGAGGTGCATGGGTTTGACGTCAATGCAAAGGCCACCGAGCGGTTTCGCGCAAGCGGTGGGTCCAGCGGAGAGATGGCGCAGATCGCCGGTGCGCTGGACGCGGTTGTTGTCGTGGTCTTGAACGCCCCGCAGACTGAGACGGTGTTGTTCGGCGAGGGCGGCGTGGTAGCAGGCTTGTCTTCGGGTTCGGTTGTGTTGGCTTGTGCCACGGTGCCTCCGGAGTTCGCGCGTCGCATGGAGGCGCAATGCGCTGAGGCGGGCGTGCTGTATATCGATGCGCCAATATCTGGTGGGTCGGTGAAGGCGGCGGCCGGCAAGTTGTCGGTGCTGGCGTCTGGCGCGCCTGAGGCTTTTGAAGCGGCCGCGCCGGTGCTTGAGGCTTGCGCCGAGACTGTATTCCGTTTGGGCGATGCTGCCGGGGCCGGATCCGCAATGAAGGCGGTGAACCAGCTTTTGGCGGGTGTGCATATTGCGGCGATGGCTGAGGCCATGACGTTTGGCATGACGCAAGGCATTTCGCCGGAGGACTTCGTGAAGGTGATACCGCTGTGCGCCGGAACAAGCTGGATGTTAGAGAACCGCGCGCCGCATATCGTGGACGGGGACTACACGCCACGTTCGGCGGTGGATATCTGGTCAAAGGATTTGGGCATTGTTTTGGACATTGCACGCGGCGCGAAGTTTGGTGCTCCGTTAACAGCAGCGGCGTTGCAGCAGTTTGTGGCGGCGTCGGGCTCGGGGTTCGGGCGCGAAGACGATGCGGCGGTTGCAAAGGTTTATGCGCGCAACGCCGGGCTGACATTACCGGGGGACGAATAAGATATGGCGACTTTGCTGGGCGCGATTGCGGATGATTTCACCGGGGCCACGGATTTGGCGGGCTTGCTGGCGCGCTCTGGCGTAGCAGTCTCTTTACGGATTGGGGTGCCGGATGTGCCACCGTCGGGGGATACGGCTCCGTTTGAGGTGATTGCGTTGAAATCGCGCACGGCTCCTGTGGTTGAGGCGGTTGGCGAGACGTTGAAGGCTTTGGAGTGGCTGAAGGCGGCGGGGGCGGAGAGGTTCTTCTGGAAGTATTGCTCGACCTTTGATTCCACGCCCGAAGGCAACATTGGTCCGGTGGCAGAAGCGATTATGGCGCGGCTTGGGGCGGAGCAGACGATCTATTGTCCGGCGTTTCCCGAAAATGGACGCTCGATCTATATGGGGAACCTGTTTGTCGGGCAGCAGCCTTTGGCGGAAAGCCCGATGAAAGATCATCCACTGACGCCAATGCGGGATTCCAACCTGATGCGGTTGCTTGCGCCGCAAGTGACGGGGCAGGTGGGGCTTGCGGATTATCTGACAGTTGCGAAGGGTGTGGACGCTTTACGGGCGAGGCTTGCGACTTTGGCATGCGAGGGCGTGGGCCACGTTGTAGTCGACGCAGTGGCGGATTCGGATTTGCGAGTGATCGCGCAAGCCTGCCGCGACATGGCGCTGATGACGGGTGGCAGTGCGGTGGCGACTGCCTTGCCCGAGTTGCTGATTGAGGACGGGGTGCTGTCGCGCTCAGCGGAGGCATTTCACGCGCCCGACGTTGGGCCGGGCGCGATTGTGCTGTCCGGAAGCGCATCGGCGATGACCAATGCACAGGTGGCGGCATTTAAAGTCAGCAAACCATCCTATCGGCTGGACCCGTTGGCATTGGCGGAAGCAGGTGTCGGTGCGGCGGAGGCGTGGCTTTTGGCGCTGCCTTTGGACGCCTCACCAATGATCTATGCAACGGCCAGCCCGGACGAGGTGCGCGCCGTGCAAGAGAAACTTGGCCGGGGGCGTGCGGGCGAATTGGTTGAAGCGGCACTGGGCTCATTAGCGGTTGCGGCGCGCGACGCTGGTCGGCGGCGGTTTGTATCGGCAGGGGGCGAGACCTCGGGCGCAATCACACAGGCCTTGGGTGTAAGCCGTTTGGATGTCGGGCCGGAAATTGCGCCCGGTGTGCCGTGGTGTTTCGCCAAAAGCGGGGGCCACGACGTGGCGATCACGCTGAAGTCGGGGAATTTCGGCACCGAGAGTTTTTTCGCCACGGCGCTGGAGACTTTGGACCGTCTTTAAGTCGGTGGTGGGCCAAGTGTTCGGCGCAGGCGGATATCGGTTTGCAGTTCGACGCTTTTGGGCGTGATTTTCTTGGTGACCATGTCGACCAACATGCCTGCCGCGCGTCGTCCCATTTCGCGGTGAGGAACGTGGACCGTGGTGAGAGCGGGTTCTGCCAGTGACGCCAGTTCGATGTCGTCAAAACCGGTGATAGATACATCGCCGGGAACCGACAGACCCATTTCCTTTGCCGCGCGAAGGGCACCAATTGCGAGAACGTCGTTACCGCAGAAGACGGCGGTGGGTCGGGGCGTCCAGGCCATGATCTGGCGGAAGGCTTCGACACCGCACTCGATTGAATAGGTGGTTTCGATAACCGGCATGCGGTCGACATCAAGACCGGCCTCGCCAGCGGCAAGCTTCACGCCTGTTAGGCGGTCGCGCGCACGGTCGTTGGCGGTCGTGTCAGCCGAGATCATGCCGATGTGGCGGTGCCCTTTCTCGAAGACAATGCGCGCGAGATCGACCATGGCGTGTTTATTGGAGAACCCGATGGAGGGTGTGTTGTTTTCGGCGTCATAGGCCCATGCCACAAGAGCCGGTACCGAGCGGGTCTTCAGGAACTCGTAGACCCGAGCGTTACGGTGAAAGCCGATGAGCAGAAGACCGTCCGCGCCGCGCGCTGTGAGGGTGCGGATTTGTTCCTCTTCAAGGGCCTCCTGATAAGAGGAGCTTGCCACCAGCAGTGTGTATCCGTGGCGTCCAAGCTCTTCCTGAAAGGCCTGAATGCCACGCGCAAAGATCGCATTCTCCATTGTAGGAATGACTGCGCCTATGGTGTTGGTTTGCTTGGAGGCCAGCGCGCGTGCGCCGAAGTTTGGTGCATATCCAAGGCCTTTGACGGCGGCCATAACGCGGGTGCGGGTGCGTTCCGCAACCTGATCGGGGGAATTCAAGCAGCGCGAGACCGTGGCGGTCGACACATTGGCCATTCGCGCGACATCTGCTAGCGTCGGGACACTTGAGGCAGGCGTTGGTGGTAGACTTTCGCGTGACATGGGCACCTGTGTTTTAAAAGAGACTATATATCAAGCTCAACATGTAGCCTAGTGATGTAAGTGCTTGCATTAAAAAATGTAAGCGCTTACATTTTACTGCGAATCGCTGACCAATGGCGGCATGGGAGGAGACAACGACATGGCTTTGATTATTTCAGCAATTTTCGTCGTAATATTTGTCGCAAACGTTGCCATTGGCTCGATTGCTGGAAATCCAATTCTCGGAAACGTGTCGGAAATGCTCCTGCTGTTTGCGGCATCGATCTCTTTCGTAGTCGCAATCCTGAAAAGGGAAGCGGAAGAAGTCAAGAAAACTGAAAACACTCAATAGAAGACCCAAGGGAGGGAACTATGGACAAGACGAAACTGGAGCTGGCATCTGCCTCGCGCCGTAACTTTCTGAAACTCGCAGGCACGGGCAGCTTTACGGCCGCCATGGTTGTTGGTGCGGGAGGCATGCTGTGGTCCGATGCGGCTGTTGCACAAACCGCAAACGAAGAGCGCGATCGCGCAGCGGCTGCTGTACACACCATGACGCTGGCAACTGCCTACGTTCTGGGTGCATCGCGCAGCTATCCAATCATGCAGCTCGATCTCAAAGAGAACATTCAGAACGCAACAAATGGCAAAGTCTACGTAAAGCTTGCGCCGGGTGGCCAGCTTGGCGCTGGTGGCGCACTTGCTCAGGCAGTTCAGGGCGGCACGATCCAGTGTGCGCAGCACTCGCTGTCAAACTTCGCTCCGTTTGCATCGACAGTTGACCTGATCAACATGCCGTATTTCTGTGGTTCCAATCAGCGTTTCACAAACCTTGTGAACTCGGATGCTTGGAAGCAAGAAGTAGACCCGAAAATCGAGTCTTCGGGCTTTAAGGCGCTGTTTTACATCAACATCGATCCACGCGTTGTTGCTGTTCGTAAGGGCGGCAATGGCGCGGTCATCACGCCAAGCGATCTGTCGGGTGTTAAGTTCCGCGTGCCCGGTTCGGCGATGCTTCAGCAGTATTACCGCATGGTTGGCGCGAACCCGACACCGGTTGCATGGGGTGAAACACCTTCCGCGATCAAGCAGGGTGTAGCAGACGCACTTGACCCATCCGTGGGCGCGCTGTTCGTCTTTGGTTTCAAGGATATTCTCAGCCACGTGACCTTCACGCAGGCCGTTCCCGATAGCCAAGTTTACTCAATGAACCTTGAATGGTTCAACGGACTGCCTGCGGACGTGCAGGAAGGCATAGAGTTTGCTGGCGAAATGACATCGCACCAGAACCTTGCCAAAGTGCCTTCGGCACGTGCCTATGCAATGGCTGAGCTGCAGAAAGCTGGCGTGGAATTCCACTCGCTCACCGATGATCAGCTTGCTGTATGGAAGGATGCCGGTGGCTATCAGCGCAGCGAATGGGACAGCTTCAAAGTTGAGCTGGCCGGGTCCATGGACACATTTGCGAAGCTCGAAGAAGCTGCAGGCACGCAGGGCCGCTATTACGTCCACGACGCATAAGAAAGATTAGAGCGGCGTCGACGCGACGCCGCTCTTACTCTACGATAAATCCTATCACTGAAATCAAGCGAGAGACGTGAACGGTGTGGCTTCGTCCACACACGGTCGGGAGGACTCTATGTCAAGTACGCTTAAATCCTTGGACAAAAACCTAGAGCGCTGGGCGCTTCTGATATTCTACGTCATGCTCGTGGGCACGATGTTTATCGAGGTCGCACGACGCGAGGTGTTTTCGTATTCGTCGATCTGGGGCGAGGAAATCGTCCGCTACTCGTTCATCTATCTCGCGTGGATCGGTGCCGCTGCTGCAGTTAAAGAACGTGGTCATATACGTATTGATGTGATCATGGAATATGTAAATCCGCGCATCAAAGCACTGCTATATATGTTCGGGGACATCGTGATGGCGCTGGTCGCTATAGTTGCGCTGTATTGGTCGTATGAAGCCGTCCATGTGTCTTGGACATTCGGCTCGGTCACGCATGGTTTGCGCATCTCTCAAGTCTGGTTCCTATCGGCTGTTCCCCTCGGCTTTGCGCTGATTATGGTACGTCTGATCCAGTCTTTCATCCGCGATATAAATGACTTTCGTACCGGTCGCCCGGTTTACGAAGGCGACAAGCTTTTTGACTGAGGGGCCGGGACATGCTTTGGAATACACTTGAACAAACAATAGAGCTTGGCTGGGACTTTTATGGCCCTGTACTGCTTTTCGTCTGTCTGATCGCACTTGCCGTGCCGGTCTGGGCAGCGATTGGTGCCTCCGCGATTTTGATGCTGATGTGGTCGGGGGCGTTGCCTTTGTCGCTTATGGGCGAGAGCCTGTTTCACGGCATCGATCACTTCGCTTTGACCGCGGTGCCGCTGTTCATCCTGACGGGTGACGTGCTGGTGCGCACCGGCCTATCGCGCAAATTTCTCGACGTGGCAGAAGCGCTGACGCAATTCGCAAAAGGCGGCTTCGGTTCTGCCACGGTTCTGGTCTGCGGCATGTTCGCGGCCATCTCGGGATCTGACGCGGCCGGTGCGGCTGCAGTGGGTCGCATGACGATCGACCGTCTGGTCGAAAGCGGCTATCCGCGCCCTTATGCTTGTGCGCTTGTGGCGGCTGGTGCCTGTACAGGCATCCTGATCCCACCCTCGATTGCGTACATCATTATCGGTCTGGTTCTGGGTATATCCGCTTCGACATTGTTCCTGGCGGCAGTGATTCCGGGCATCGCGGTTCTTGTGGCGATCCTTGTCACAAACATCATCATGAACCGCCTCAACGGCTGGGAAGGTGGCGGCAACATTTCAGCGGGAGAGTATTTCTCGCGCCTTGGTGTTGCTCTGAAGTCTGGCTGGTACGCTTTTATCGTACCTGGCATCATCTTCTACGGCATCTTCTCGGGCCGACTGACACCAACCGAGGCAGGCGCCACGGCTGTGGTCGTGACGATCATCATGGGCTTCATCCTGAAGACGCTCAAGTTGTCGGACTTTCCTGCAATGCTGGTCAGCTCGGCTAAGGTGAACGGTGTTATCTTGCCGATCATCGCGTTCTCGCTGCCATTGGCACAGGCGCTGGCGATCATGGGTGTTCCACAGGGCTTCGTTGGGGCCGCGACGAACCTTACGAACGAGCCGTGGATTTTGATCCTGATGATGGTCGGCATTTTGATTGCTGCTGGTTGTGTGATGGAGACGACGCCGAACATCGTGATTTTGGCGCCAATCCTGAAGCCTTTGGCCGACAACATCGGGATGAACGAAATCCAGTTCTGCATCATGATGATCACAGCGCTGGGTGTGGGTTTCATCACACCGCCTTTGGGGCTGAACCTTTTCGTGGTGTCGGGGATTACCGGGGAGTCGATACTGAAGATCGCTTACCGCGCCATTCCCTTCGTTCTCTTCATGTTGTTTGTGACGCTGCTGATCGCCTACATTCCATGGATCTCGACAGCGTTCCTTCCCGATATCTATAAATAAGGACTATTCCGATGGCGAGAGAGTATCTTAAGAAAGCAACCCTCACTTCGACAAGTGACGCCTCAAACGTGCACGAGCTTGTCGCAGGCATTCTGAACGATATCGAAGCAGGCGGTGACGCGAAGGCGTTGGAGTACGCGGCGAAGTTCGACGAATACGAGGGTAATGTGCTTTTGACCGAAGCCGAGATAGAGGCCGCTTGTGCCTTGGTCCCGGAGAAGCTGAAGCGTGACATCGAGTTTTCTCATGCCAACGTGAAGAAATTCGCAGAGGCTCAGAAAGCAACTTTGAAGGATATCGAAGTCGAGATCGTGCCGGGTCTTGTCGCAGGTCAGAAGACGATCCCGGTAGATGCGGCTGGCTGTTACGTGCCGGGTGGTCGTTACAGCCACATCGCAAGTGCCATCATGACCGTCACGACGGCGAAGGTCGCGGGCTGTAGCCACATCGTGGCCTGTTCGCCACCGCGTCCGGGCGTCGGTGTTGCACCTGCGATTGTCTATGCAGCGAAAATCTGTGGTGCTGACAAGATCCTTGCAATGGGTGGTGTTCAGGGTGTGGCTGCGATGACCTTTGGTCTTTTTGGCCTGCCGCCTGCGAATATCCTTGTTGGCCCCGGCAACCAGTTTGTGGCCGAAGCCAAGCGCATCCTGTTCGGACGCGTGGGCATCGACATGATCGCGGGACCAACTGATAGCCTGATCATTGCGGATGCTTCTGCCGATGCGACGATCGTGGCGGCTGACCTCGTGGGGCAGGCCGAGCATGGCTACAACTCTCCGGTCTGGCTTGTTACGGATGACCGTCCGCTGGCCGAAGAGGTCATGCGTCTTGTGCCGATCTTGATCGACGATTTGCCAGAATTGAACCGCGATAATGCTGCGAAGGCATGGCGCGATTACGCTGAAGTCATCGTTTGCGGCGACCGCGAGGAGATGGCGGCAACATCGGATGACTACGCGCCCGAGCACCTGACGGTGCAGGCGCAAGACCTTGATTGGTGGTTGGAGAACCTGACGTGCTACGGCTCGTTGTTCCTGGGCGAAGAAACCACCGTGGCGTTTGGCGATAAGGCATCGGGGACAAACCATGTTCTGCCAACATCGCGTGCGGCGACTTACACAGGCGGTCTTTCGGTACACAAGTACATGAAGATCGTAACGTGGCAGCGCGCCACCCGCGACGGAGCTAAGCCCGTTGCGATCGCAACGGCGCGGATTTCGCGGCTGGAAGGGATGGAGGGCCATGCGCGGACCGCTGATATCCGTCTTGCCAAGTATTTCCCAGATGAAACCTTCGATCTGACTGCAAGCGACGAGTGACATGAACGCCGTCGACCGTCCTGACCTGACGGGCCATGTGGCCCTGGTGACCGGAGCAAGCTCCGGTCTTGGACGGCGTGCGGCTCTTGTTTTGTCTGAAGCGGGGGCCAGTGTGGTGGCCCTTGCACGGCGTGTCGATGCGCTTCGGTCTTTGGAGGACGAAGCACCGGGGCCGCTTGTGGCTTTGCCAGCGGACCTTAGCGACCGTGACGGGCTTGCCGATCTGGCCCGGCGCGCGACCGAGCCCTTTGGCGCGCCAGATATCGTCGTACATGCTGCCGGGATCAACACCCGCGAAATGGCCGATGACGTCACGACCGAAGGCTGGGACGCTACGATCCACTTGAACCTTGCCGTGCCGTTCTTTCTGTCTCAGTGCCTTGTGCCGGCTATGAAAGAAAAGGGCTGGGGTCGGATTGTGAATTTCGCCTCGTTGCAAAGTCACCGCGCTTTTCCGGGCGGGTTGTCTTATGGCGCGTCCAAGGGCGGCGTCGCGCAATTGACGCGCGCCATGGCCGAAGCCTGGTCGAAAGACGGGATCACCGCGAACGCCATTGGCCCCGGCTTTTTCCGCACCGAACTGACCGCCGCCGTGTTCGGCGACCCCGAACGCGCAGCGCGCAATGCCGCGCAGACCTGCATCGGGCGCAATGGCGAAGTTGAGGACATGGACGGGCCGCTGCTTTTCTTTTGTTCGGACGCTTGCGCTTATGTGACGGGCCAGGTCCTTATGGTCGACGGGGGGTTCACTGCGAAATGAAGGCACTGGTTTATACGGGCGCTGAAGCTCTGGATTACCGCGATGTGCCGGATCCTGTGGTCGTGTCCGACACGCATCTGATCAAGATCGACAGTGTCGGGATTTGTGGCTCGGACATGCATGCCTATCTTGGCCATGATCCACGCCGTCCCGCACCGTTGATCCTTGGGCACGAAGGGGCCGGGACCGTTGTTGGTGGTGGTCTTGACGGCACGCGTGTCACGATCAATCCGCTGGTGACCTGTGGCACCTGCGCTGCCTGTGTTTCTGGCAGCGACAACCTGTGTGCGACCCGACAGATTATTTCGATGCCCCCGCGCGAAGGGGCATTCGCAGAATACATAGCGATGCCTGAAGAAAACCTTGTGATCGTGCCCGCCGGTGTTTCGTTCGAGAAAGCCGCATTGGCCGAACCAATTGCGTGCGGCTGGCACGCGGTGCGGCTTGGCAAGGCGATCGTTGGTGGCGAGGCCGGATCGGCTTTGGTCATCGGTGGGGGGGCTATCGGCGTTGGCGCGGCGCTTAGCCTGAAAGCGCAGGGTGTGGCGGATGTGACCCTGAGCGAGCCTAACATTTTGCGCCGTAGCTATCTTGAGAAAACCGTTGATTTCAGGATAATTTCGTCAGATCAGCTTGGCGACGAGACCTTTGATATGGTTGTGGACGGCGTTGGCTTTGATGCCACGCGCGCAACGGCCTCGGCCCACGCCCGCCCAGGCGGCGTGATTCTCCATATCGGTCTTGGAGGGGGCACGGCGGGTCTTGATATTCGCCGCATGACGCTTCAGGAAATCACGTTCACAGGAACTTATACCTACACCGCGCAGGACTTCCGCGACACTGCGGCCGCCATTTTCGATGGCCGCCTTGGGCCGCTGGACTGGACCGAGGCGCGCGCCCTTGCCGACGGGGCATCCGCTTTCGCCGATATCCGCTCGGGGTCCACTGCGGCCCCGAAGATTATTCTGAAACCTTGAACGAAAACTTAGGAGACTGAAATGTCCGAAATACCGCAGCTTCTTGTCCACGAAAAAGCCGACAATGTCGGTGTGGTCGTTGTCGAGGGACTGACGGCTGGCACTGATATGCTGTGCTGCATCACCCATGACAACTCGACTTTCCGCTTAACCTCTAATGCGGATGTTCCGATTGGCCACAAGGTCGCGCTCACTGACCTGAAGGCCGGCGACACCGCGACCAAATACGGCGAAGACATTGGCAAGATCATCGCTGACATCAAAAAGGGTGACCACGTGCACACCCACAATTGCAAAACGAAACGCTGGTAAGGAACGAATATCATGGCTTCCAAATATTCCAACACGACTATCCACGGATACCGGCGCGAAAACGGCCGGGTTGGCGTGCGTAACCACGTTCTTATCCTGCCGGTAGATGACATTTCGAACGCAGCCTGTGAGGCTGTCGCCAACAACGTCAAAGGCACGATGGCAATCCCACACGCCTATGGGCGTTTGCAGTTTGGCGAAGACCTTGACGTGCATTTCCGTACGATAATCGGCACGGGCGCGAACGCCAACGTGGCGGCAGTTGTCGTCATCGGCATCGAGCCCGGCTGGACCAAGCGCATTGCTGACGGCATCCGGTTGACTGGCAAGCCAGTGGCCGAATTCTCGATCGAGCAAAAGGGAGACTTCGAAACCATCCGTGCAGCCTCTTGGGCGGCGAAAGATTTCGTTCACCATGCGTCTGAAATTCAGCGCGAAGAATGCGCGATTAGTGAACTATGGGTGTCGACGAAGTGCGGCGAAAGCGATACGACAACCGGTCTCGGCTCATGCCCGACGGTTGGCAACATGTACGATAAGTTGCTGCCCGAAGGCATCACGGGCTTTTTCGGTGAGACATCGGAAATCACTGGTGCCGAGCACATCTGCCAAAAGCGCGCGATCAACGAAGAAGTTGGCAAGCGCTGGCATGCGATGTGGAAGGCCTATCAGGATGACGTGATTTTTGCGCACCAGACAGACGACCTTTCCGACAGCCAGCCCACCAAAGGCAACATCGAAGGTGGTTTGACCACCATTGAAGAAAAAGCTCTTGGTAACCTTGAGAAAATCGGCCGGACCTCACAGTTCATCGACATTCTCGAGCCGGCAGAAGCGCCAAACTCGGGTGCTGGTCTGTACTTCATGGACTCCTCATCTGCTGCTGCGGAATGTGTGACTTTGATGGCTGCCGGTGGCGCTGTGATCCACACCTTCCCAACAGGGCAGGGCAACGTGGTTGGCAACCCAATCGTGCCGGTGATCAAAATCACTGCAAACCCACGCACAGTGCGGACCATGTCCGAGCATGTTGATGTGGACGTGTCCGGCATTCTTCGCCGTGAGCAGACCATTGATGAAGCAGGCGATGCTCTGATCGAAATGATCCGCCGCACCGCCAATGGTCGCTACACGGCGGCGGAAGCATTGGGTCACCGCGAGTTTTCGATGACCAAACTTTACCGAA
>CAJQNG010000191.1 GCA_905479635.1 uncultured Boseongicola sp.
CAGAAGACCACCTTCTTTGTGATTGAAGCGGCAGTGGCTGCTACGCTTCTTGGGATCAACCTCTGATCTAGCTGCCGTGCCAGAATTTCTGGCCTTTACATTGAAGTCTTTGAACAGGCGTTTTAAAACACGCCCTTCCAAAACCTCACCAGACTCCCTATATCAATAGTGTCCCGGCAACGGGACTATGGACATAAACGCGCTCGTAATAAGCGGTTCGGACCCGGGGGCGGTACCCGGCGTCTCCACCAAACATCCTTCATTTGGGGATCATGGGGACGAAATAGGATCGACGGACGTCTAAAGGGGTTTTGCTTTGTCTCGGTGAGGTACCACCGATATCGGTCCATTAAAGCTAGTTGCAAATGACAACAAAGCTCCAATGGCGATGGCTGCGTAAGCAGCTTGAACTATTGAAAATTAAGTCCTTGGGCTTAGCAGCTTAAGGCGGGGCCTGCCGGAGCCTGGCAACAGAATCCGGCACCTTTCCCCAATTTCCGAAGGCACTTGGCATCAAAAGCCTGTACAAAAAAATATCGCTCCCTTGCCTTCCCCATCCTCTTAAGTTTAGATTTCTCCATGGGGTTCGCGAACGCCCCGTGAGGCGTAAGCCCAAGCGTCGCATCCACTACTCGTTAGAGAGGATGCACCGTGCCTTCCCCAACCGAATTCACCGTTACGCAACTGAGGCGCCCGATCCGAACTCCGGACTGTCCGCTCATTGTAGATATATCCATTGATCCCGACTTCGATCACGACCCACACCTGATCCCCGGAGCTTTTCGCCATCCACACACAGATGTAGACGGGCTCAAAGCCCTAATAAATGGCAGGGACCGCATCATCACCTGTCAGCAAGCGATCAAGCTATGCCAGAGACTTGTCGCGTGGGTGCGCGGCGACGGCATCGTCGCCCCGTACCTTCAGGGAGGAAACTATGCCTGGCGTGACGCGATCGATACAATTCGCATTCCTGCAAGTGCCATTCCCGCTTTCGTCGATAAGGCCACTCTATGGCTGACGCGACATCGCCCAAAGATCGACCGAATAGCCTGCCCTTGGCTCATTCGTCGGTTTGTCGATCGCAAAACCCAGCTTCTCTTTGTCTCGGCCGTCGAAGTCATGGGAGACGCCGAGCGTTATGGAGCCACCCCATTTGGTATCGAAGGCGTCGCATTCTCGCATCACGGGCAAGGCAGCACATTTGACGCGATCCTCGATAGGTTTCATCTTCATTTATCCGCCCTGGATCGGTTGGCGCGCATCGTACGCGCCACAGATACAAACCGTCACAACGACGCGCCGGAGGCCGCGGGGTTGCTCGCGCTGTCCGCCGGCCTTTCGCGTCAATACAAAGACGATCAACAGCAGAAAGAGGCTGGAATGGCGATCTATGACGCGCTTTGTCGCTGGGCACGTGACGGGCAAAACGAAGGTCATGCCTGGCCCCAGGAACGCCGCTGATGCAGCCAGACTACAGACAGCTGTTTCGCGTCTTCGGTCGAATCGGCATCTATTCTTTCGGAGGTCCCGCAGCGCAGATTGCGTTGATGCATCGCGAGTTGGTCGACGACAACCGCTGGCTCTCCGAAAAGGACTTTCTCGGCGCGCTGTCGTTTTGCATGCTTTTACCGGGACCTGAAGCAATGCAACTTGCAACCTACTCGGGCTGGCGACTGTGCGGTGTTCCAGGCGGATTGATCGCAGGTCTTTTGTTTATCCTTCCGGGCGCTGCAGTCATGTTCGCGCTTGCAACCATCTACGCGATATTCGGCAATGTGCCGTTGGTCGACGCGGCGTTTCTTGGCGTGCAGGCCACTGTCGTGGCCATCGTGCTGGAAGCTCTTTTCAAAGTCTCCAAACGCGCCCTGAAACAAGTTGACCACTGGATAATCGCAGGCCTCGCCTTCGTTGCAATCTTCGCCTTTCAGCTGCCGTTCCCTCTGATCTTGGCAATCGCGGCACTCTGGGGCTTCGTGACCGCGAAGCAGGCACAAGCCGCTAAAAGCCAATCGCATATTCCCTCCAAGACTGCAAAAACCATAGCGATCTGGCTGGCTCTCTGGGCGGTGCCTTTTATGATCCTTTTCGCCTTCGATGCTCAGTTCCTGACCGACGTCGCCCTGTTTTTCTCAAAACTGGCCATTGTAACATTTGGTGGGGCATATGCCGTTCTCGCCTATATGACGCAAACCGTTGTCTCGGAATTCGGCTGGATTTCGACCGATCAGATGATGGATGGCCTGGGCCTCGCCGAAACAACACCCGGCCCGCTTATCCTGGTCACTCAGTTCGTTGCCTTTCAAGCAGCGTATCAACAGTTTGGCCTTGGACAGGCGTTCATAGCAGGGGTCATCACGCTTTGGGTCACTTTCGTGCCGTGCTTTCTATGGATTTTTGCGGGCGCCCCTTTTGTAGGTCGTCTCACGGCAAACAAACGTCTCGCAGGCGCACTATCTGCGATCACCGCATGCGTTGTCGGCGTGATTTTGAACCTGTCGCTTTGGTTCGCAGCACATGTGGTGTTTCAAACCATCGACACCGCACGTTTTGGGCCGATTTCCGTCATCGCCCCGGATCCGTCGTCCATTGATCTTGTCGCCGCAGCTATTGGGATCATCGGAGCGTTTATGCTTTTTGTGTTCCATGAAGGCCTTGGACGCACGTTGATTTCAGGCGCGCTCTTGGGCCTTTGTGCCGGTCTCGTTTTTTGACGGTATCAAATCGCGAACAACACCTTTTCATCGGGTCCGAATCTTTTATGCTGTCGTCAGAATGCAAGGAGACGGCATGACGCGCATCATCGATTACGGCAACCTGATGCACCGCGCGATGCGTGGGCTTATTCAGAACGTGCTAAATGATGTCTCCGAGCATGGCCTGCCTGGCCAGCACCACTTTTTCATTACCTTTGACACAATGCACCCGGACGTCGAGATTGCGGATTGGCTCAGTGATCGCTATCCCGACGAAATGACGGTTGTCGTGCAGCACTGGTTCGACAATCTAGACGTCACCAACGAAGGCTTTTCGATCACGCTGAATTTCGGCGATTCGCCTGAGCCGCTCTACATCCCTTACGATGCGATCCGCACTTTCGTAGACCCTTCGGTCGAATTTGGCCTCAGATTCGAAGCGCAGGATGAGGACGACGACGCAAAAGAAAGCCCAGGGACAGAAACTGATCCCGATCCGGAAACAAAAGACGCCGAAGGGGCCGCCGAAATCGTCAGCCTCGACAGTTTCCGGAAATAGTCCGCCGTATTTTTGCCGCAATTTCTTCGGTCTGACGCCATGATTGGCAGCCAATCTCCGTGCATTAACCCCGGGGAGGCCTCTATGTTTTTTCGCGATCTCAAGCTCAAGCCAACAACAATCGAAGTCACCCTTGCAGAAGCCCGCCTTCCGGTTCGGATGGGCCACCGCGATGCATCTAAAGTCTTCGGCGAACCGCTCAATCGCCAACTTGCAGCGACTGCCATGGGAACCCTTACCAAAGTCCGCGCCCACGAGGCAGGCCCCGACGATATCTGCGGTGTGACGCTCTATTTGGGGCTGCGCAACGCTTCGCGCGAAGGTCTCGAAAGCGTGGCCAACATGCTCGACTATCTCCACGCGCCCTATGGCTCGTCCTTGCGACGCGCTGAAGGCGGTGATCCTGTCCTTTTTGGTGTGGCAGAAGGTCTGGAAATCTCGGTAGACAGCACTCTTGCGCCGGACGCTCAGGCCCGACGCGACCTTGCCATGACCTGCAGCGAGGCGATGAAAGGTCTCGCCATCAATCGCGGCTGGATCCGTCGTGCAGACAAAACGGTCTTCTATTTCTACGGTGAAAACGTGCGCTCTATGCAGGACCGTTTAAGCGAAGCATTTGAAACCCACGCGGTCCTCGCAACTGCCCGCGCCCGCCGTCTCGCCTGAAATCCTCTGCGTAACTTGGTCCCCTGCGATTGCGCATGTGGCCGCGCTTGCCTATAGCTTTCCGCGCAAGACGTGAGGAGAGCTTGAGCCATGACCACCACCCGAACCGAAACCGACAGCTTCGGCCCGCTTGAGGTCCCCACCGACAAATACTGGGGCGCCCAGACGCAACGCAGCCTGATCAACTTCCCTATCGGCTGGGAAAAACAGCCCGTCGCAATCGTGCGCGCCCTCGGCGTAGTCAAGCAAGCATGCGCCGAAGCGAACAAAGCTGCCGGCGTGCTGGAAAGTGACAAAGCAGACGCCATCATCGCAGCCGCATCGGAAGTGGTAAACGGCAAACTGGACGACCACTTCCCTCTTGTTGTGTGGCAAACTGGTTCCGGTACTCAATCAAACATGAATGCAAACGAGGTCATCGCGAACCGTGCGATTGAAATGATGGGCGGCGTCATCGGCTCGAAAGACCCGGTGCACCCAAACGACCATTGCAATATGGGTCAGTCATCAAACGACACCTTCCCGACCGCCATGCATATCTCCACCGCCATGACCGCGCGCGATGTGACGCTTCCGGGCCTGAGGCATCTCCACGCAGCCCTTGAGGCCAAGGTCAAAGAATTTGACGGCATCATCAAAATCGGCCGCACGCACACGATGGATGCAACGCCGATGACGCTCGCCCAAGAGTTCTCGGGCTACACCCATCAGGTCGCGAAATCGATTGAACGCGTAGAGGCCTCGCTGGCTGACATCTACGAGTTGGCCCAAGGTGGCACGGCGGTTGGCACAGGCCTCAACACGCGTCCCGGTTGGGGCGAAGAGGTCGCGGCAAACATGGCGCGCATCACGGGCCTGCCCTTCGTGACAGCCCCCAACAAATTCGAAGCCCTTGCCGCGCATGACGCAATGGTTGCCATGTCGGGCGCGCTCAAAACCGCCGCCGCCAGTCTATTCAAGATCGCCAACGATATTCGGCTTCTCGGCTCGGGACCTCGTTGCGGCCTTTATGAGCTGCTTTTACCCGAAAATGAGCCTGGCTCTTCGATCATGCCCGGCAAGGTAAACCCAACCCAGTGCGAAGCGATGACCCAAGTCTGCGCCCATATCATCGGCAACGACGCTGCTGTCGGGTTTGCCGGAAGTCAGGGCCATTTCGAGTTGAACGTGTACAAACCCATGATGGCCTATAATGTCCTGCAATCTATGCAGCTTCTGGGCGATGCATCCAATGCTTTCACCGATAATTGCGTTGCAGGCATCCGCGCCAATGAGACGCGCATCGACCAGTTGATGCGCGAAAGCCTCATGCTTGTCACCGCACTTGCCCCAACAATTGGTTATGACAACGCGACCACCGTCGCGAAGACCGCGCACAAAAACGGGACGACCCTGAAACAGGAAGCCATTGCGCTTGGCTTTGTCGACGAGGCAACATTCGACAACGTTGTTCGTCCAGAAAAAATGATCGGACCAAAATCATGAACACTGCCAATCTAAACCGGGCGCGCAAAGAGAAACTGAAGAATGCCCGCAAGGCTGACGCCGATGGAAACGCCATGAAATATGGACGCTCAAAGGCTGACAAGCTGGCCGAAGCGAAAAAGGCGGCGCTCGCAATGAAACGTCATGAGGCCAATAAAAAAGAGCCATGAATGCACGGCCGATCAAACGATCTCTGACGCTGCGCGGGCACCGCACTTCGGTATCCCTTGAGGACGCGTTTTGGTCGGCGTTTCGCGACATTGCTTCGCAAAACGGCCGTCCGATCAACGATCTGGCGGCTGAGATTGATGAAGCGCGGGGCACAGATTGCGGGCTCGCTTCAGCCATTCGATTGTTTGTTCTCGATCACTATCGAACGTGCTAACGCGGACAAACCTCTAGAGTAGTTCCATCGCGCGAACGCACTTTAAGATGCGAAACCGGAACCGGAGTGGCGAGCGGCGCAAACCTAAACTGACGCAGTGCCGCCGTCAGCAACACCGCGGCTTCCGCCATTGCAAATCCCCCCCCGGACAGACCCGGGCACCGCTTGAAAACGGCAGATAGGCTTCGCGCGATGACTGTCGCCACGCATCTGTTTCCCATCGGTCTGCATCGAACGCGTCCTGGGTCGCCCAAAACCGATCACTCCTTTGAAGATGCCAAGAGGAAATGACGGCCTGACTGCCCGCGCTGCACTGGGCGATTTCGGAAGGTTCTTTGGACGTTTCTTCAGCACAAGCTTTATGAGTTCAGGCTCGTTGATCATAAACGAACGGAGAAACGGTGTGCGAAAGTCACCCATGCGCGTGGGGCACAACGTTCGGGCTGCACCGACAGTATCTCCTGGCGAAACAAACGCCAATCGCGCCGCAAAGAAACGCGATCCGCGCGTGCCGCCGACTTTGGCGGGATCATGTCAAGGTGGAGGTAAAGCACGAGGCGACCACATCGATCCGGCTTGGGGATGTGCGCCTCCCACGGAACCGCGCACCAAGCGTTTCAGGGCCTGCAGTGATCTTGAAATAATCAAAGTCACCTGGGCGATCAAATGCGAAGATATATTGAAAATGTAAGCGAAAGAACCGCCACTTTAAACTTGCCAACCACTCAGGCGACAGCGCCTCGCTGAAGGCCGCCGACAAAATCAAAGGCCATTGCTGACTGTTGCCCGGCGACACGCCCGAGACTGAAACCGGATCCGTAAGCGCAAAACAGCATCTATCGGACGGGTCCGACACATCGACCCAGGTGATTTCTTGCGCCGTTGCCAGAAGGCGCAAATCGCGGCGAATGCGTTTGGCTTCCGGAAGGAAGCTCGTCATCGGAATGACTTGCCCAAGCGTCAGCAAAGACAGCGCCGGGCCAGTCTCGGACAAACACTTCAAGCGCACGATATCGGCGACAATCGACACCGCCATTTGCGCGCCCGAACTGTGCCCAACGATCAAAACTTCATCAATATCTTCGCGTAGGGCTGCTTCAATCCGATGGCGGAACTCGTGCAGTCGCGCTTCGATCTCATCTGGATAAACACCGCGCTTGGAGGCCGAATAGGCATAGCCCTGCATAAGGTAATAGGCATAGGTTTTGTCGTCTTTCGATTTGAACCACCGAAGGACACCAAGCGTCAGCGGTAGGAACAGCGCCCAAAAGACGCCGGCACCGACAAGCGTCCAGAGCCACCCACTGGCGCCCTGCTGTTGACCCAGATACGACCCCAGTGCGGCTCCGACTTCATAGGTCGCCCAGACCGCGCCACTGGCCAGAAGACTTGCGCCTAAGAGAGCCACCGACAACTGCGCCAATAGTATCACCACCGGGTATAGCGCTGCAATAACCGGGCCTTTCGCCAGCCAGCCAAGCCTGCGAAACGTGCCGGTCGTCAGATAGAGCCAGCATGTCCGTAACAACGCCAGATAGGTCCCCGTAATGCCGGCGCTCATCGAACCGCGCAGAAGGTCGTGCCAGACAAGAACATCCACCTTGCTGACCGTGCTGACCCCATCGATCTTTGCGCGCACACGCCAGCCCGTCTCGCGGGCTTCGCATTTCTGGTCAATCTCATACCCTGAGACCTCAGCCTGCTTGCGACCCTCGCTACGGTATAGCTCGCGGTAGCGCCGCGGCGGATTGGGGTCATAGCCAGGGATGTAAAATACCCGGCGGCGGGACACCTGTGATTTTCGACGCGGCAGCATGGTCAAGAGACTACCCCATGCACTCAGACGGGAGAAACCATTCGGTAGAACGCAGTGGAAAAAACAAGCCCCGGTCAAGCTCCCGGAAACAATTGCTCGGTTCTCAACCGAATGTCTGCAAAACAGGGAATTGCTCGTTCAGCCACCAGGCGAAATCAGTAAAGCTTCCCGTGAGCATCAACAGCCCCACAGTCCACAATAACAGCCCCATGATCCGCTCGATCCGCTCCATATGTTGGCGCATCCAAGCCATCAGACCGGTCATCCGAGGGAAAAAGGCCGCGACCAGCAGGAACGGTATTCCAAGCCCGGCCGCATAGGCCGCAAGCAATGTCGTGCCGCGCACCACATCCGCCTCGGACGCTGCAATGGACAGAATCGCCCCAAGAATGGGCCCGATGCACGGAGTCCAGCCAAACGCGAAAGCAAGGCCAAGCACATAAGCGCCAAAGGCCGAGCCACCCCGATCACCCGCGTCCACCCGCATTTCTCTGTCCATGAAAGCGATCCGGTAAATCCCAAGAAAATGCGCGCCAAAAATCATGATCACAAGCCCGGCTGCAAGAACGAACCAATCCTGATTTGTCAGGAAAAAACGCCCGAATACCGACGCCGTGAACCCAAGGATCATGAAGACCGTCGAAAGACCCATGACAAAGAAAACAGCAGACACCATCGTGCGCCGCCGCGCAGCTTTTTCGCCACCCTGCATTTCGGTGACCGATATCCCGCCCATATAGGCCAGATAGGGCGGCACTATCGGCAGGACGCATGGGCTCAGGAAGGACAAAACTCCCGCCATCAGCGAAATCGTCATCGCCGGCAAAAGCGAGGCGTCAAAGAGGTCAAAACCGAACATTTACGTTCCCTTCACTTGACGACACCTATGCGGTCTTTAAGTCGGCGTCACGACACAAGCGCTCAAATCTAAGTGGACAAACTGTAACATCCCGCTTAGCGATCGTGCCATGGCAACTGATGACACCCTTGATGCGACCGGACTTTTATGTCCCCTGCCCGTTTTGAAGGCGGCCAAGCGGCTGCGCGAGATGGCATCGGGACAAGTTTTGGAAATGCGCGCGGATGATCCGGCAGCCATTGTCGACGTCCCACATTTTTGCGCCGAACAAGGTCATGAAATGCTGAACGCCACCGATGACGGTGGCGTTCAGGTCTATCTTATCAAGCGTAAATAAGCCGCTACGACCGACCCGCTGACCACCATCCACGCTTGCGTGGCTTGGCAGGCGTTTCTTCAGGCGCCGGTACGTCCGCGACCATCACTGGCTCGGGCTGTGGTTCTGGCTCTGGAGTTGGTCCTGGTGTCGGAACTGCCGCTGGTGCCTCTGGCATTACCGGCTCAGCCGCTATCACTTCTGAAGCTGCTGCGGCCTCGACGGGCGTTTCGTCAACTGCCTCTTGGACTTTTTTCTTACGTGGCGCACGCTTGCGCTTGGGCTTTGGAGCTTCCTTCTCAGCCACAGCCTCGGCTACTTCTGGGGCGT
>CAJQNG010000192.1 GCA_905479635.1 uncultured Boseongicola sp.
TGATCAGAAAAGCCGCCGCCCGAACCTACGATGACCTCTGGCGCGCCATTGGAAACGTCTGCAACCTCTTCTCAGACGAAGAATGCTACAACTTCTTCAAGGCAGCAGGATATGAAGCCAATTAAATTGGTAACGCTCTAACGGGCCTGTGCGGCGAATTGCTCAAGTTGCGAGGCGATGCCGGGAAAGGCGTAACTCATCTTATAGGCTTGCTTTGGATATTCTTTACGATCCAAATTGAAATCGGCTTCCATGTTACGATCCGTATGGGGATGTTACTGCCAGCTTTTCTCTCGAAGGCAGTGAGCTCTTCGGCGGCCATGAAGGGGCCGGTTTGGGAAGTGTGTCTCACCCCTGAGACACCAGAGACAGCCAACTGGGGTCGGGTATTCCGTTAAAGCTAGGTTTGGAAGAGAGCTTGAAGGCAGAGTTCAGAGGCTGGTTGGTGGAGATCGGCGGATTTCTTCGCGGTTTAGCTTGCAATCTGGGGATCATCGAAGAGGTCAAAGCCGGACTGTCGCGATACAAGGACGCCTGCAGTTTAGAATCTCTACCTAGCGTTGCTCTGTTGAAGGAGGGGGTGGCGTCTGTGCTGTTGCAGGGTCTTGAAGCAGAAGATCAAAAGCAAAGGGCACATGCCTTCCTTATAGACGCGTTTGCCTAGATAAATATTGGAGGAGTGGTGCCGCTGATAGGACTCGAACCTACTACCCCATCATTACGAATTTTGACGTCCGGCTCTTGGACGCAACCGTATAGTACCGCCAGATACCGGATAACACCCTACGATCACTTGACTATCTTCCGACCCGATCTTGGACGGCGTCGGACCACGTTGGCGAGCGTTTGACGTACACCCCCTACTAATCCCCTACCAATGACCCCGCCCCATCAACGGGACTCAGGCAAATCAGCGGTGGACGCTATCCCGGCTCACATGAGTTGGCGAGCAATATGCAATCCTATAGAGGAATTATGGGACCAAGGTCTAACTTCGGTCCCAGGGATGGCCATGGCCCTTGTGACTCACTTGTGCCGCAAAGTGAGCCACAAGGTCGGTTGGCGTTCGTTCACGCTATACAAACTTCTTTGTGGATCATTTTGTGGCAAAAACGATTTACAAAACTCTTTGTGTGGCGTAGAAAGTACTCAAGAGCACTTCTGGATCAGAAACACTGCTTCAACAAACACAAGACTAGGGGTGGTATGCGGCTACCATTGGAACGCTATAACTTCGACGGGAACGTAGACTATCACTATGGTAAGTTCCCACCAGCCTCACTTGACTACGAAAGACTTTTTGCGCCTATGGGTGACGCACGTGCGGCCCTAGCTAGGTATGACCAAACCCTCAAGGGCCTGCACAACAGTGACTTCCTTGTAACTCCCCTGCGAGGTCAGGAGGCGGTTGTTTCGTCACGGATGGAAGGCACTATCTCAACAATTGACGAAGTACTCCGATACGAAGCCGACGCAACAGACGATGAAGGGCCATCAGACGTACGTATTGAGACGCTCGAAGTAGTCCTCTACGCGGCGGCACTCAAGCGGGCACAAAAGAGCGTAATTGAGGGATACCCTATTAGCGAACACCTCATCAGGTCAGCTCACGCAACCCTCTTGGGAATGGGCCGAGGTGCTTCCAAAAATCCCGGAGAGTACAAATCCGAGCAAAACTACGTAGGAGACGATGCGCGCAGAGAGGTCAACTTCACACCGATCTCCCCGGAACAGCTACCTCCTGCCATGGCGCGACTAGTCGAGTTCATAAATGACGAGAATGTCCCACCATTGCTCAGTACGGCGCTGGCTCATGTCGAATTCGAAGCGCTGCACCCATTCAACGACGGTAACGGAAGGATCGGCCGGATGTTGATCACCCTATCGCTATGGAAAAAAGGGCTTATTGAAGAACCGCACTTTTATATCAGTGCTTTTTTCGAAGAGAACAAGTCTGAGTACATTGAGAGAATGCGACAGGTTTCGGCATCGGGTGACTGGACCGGGTGGTGCGAATTCTTTCTTCGTGCAATTTCCAATCAAGCTGAGCAAAATCTCAAGACTGCGCATGCTATATCGGAGCTGTATGAGGAGATGAAATCTGTGTTTAGGAAAACACTTAACTCTCAGTGGGCGCCTCTAGCTCAGGACTTTATTTTCGGGAACCCTATCTTCCGCAACAGCCGGTTCACAGGTCGCAGTGGAATTCCAAAACCAACGGCAGTGCGCCTTTCACGCGCACTAATTGATTCCGGGTTACTTCTGGAGTTAGAATCTTCTTCGGGCCGTAGATCTGCCCTCTACGCTTTCGAACCCCTCATCCGTCTCGTGCGCACTTGACGAAACAACATAGAACTGATCGGCGTTGGCAAAAACGCTCTGTTGTTAAAGCGGCGCGTAAGCGCCCTTAACCGCACCTTACAGCGAGCACTAAATTGAGGTGTTGTAGACGATGTTGGAGATGCCGATCTTGGCTTTCGCCCGCACGATGCCGAGTGTTCGGATCATCATCCCATGACCTGCGGCCTTCATATCGGCGATCTGATCTCTTACGGAACGGTCGAGGTGGGTATGTCCTTGCATGGCGATATCGTTTTCTTGTGTGACAACAAGCAGATATTAAATCCGACAACGATGTTGAGCTTCACGTCTGAATTCAGCGGCGCCTTGGCAACCTTGTAAGAAATCAAAAAATGGTGCCGCTGATAGGACTCGAACCTACTACCCCATCATTACGAATTTTGCCGTCCATGTGTTGGACGTGACCGGATCAAGCCGCTTAAAGTCGTACAACTCATTATGATTGCTTGACTAATTCTCGCCTTGATCTTGGACGGTGTCAGACGACGCAAGAGAACGTTTGACGTACATCCCCTACTAATCCCCTACTAGTAGGGACCGCCGCGTCTAACCATACCGCCTCTCTCGGATGTTGGAACCCAAGGTCGGCTGGCTGACACAACAGGTTAGCTGTGGCTTGTGCAAAGTTGGTTGGGGCCAAGGCCAGCAAACCCTGCAAACCGGTCAAACCCGGCACACCCCACCCCAAGCACGGGCTGTGCTGTTGGGAGTCGGTAGGCCGCTCCCGGTCCACCCTCTCTCTCGAGCCAAGTGAGCTCCTGTAGGATCAAAGCGCTTGCTGGCTCTTCCAGAGCGCATAACGTTCCAATGGTAAAACTCGATAAATTCCGGGAACCTCGGACAAGCTGCTGCAGATACTGGCCGTCGCCACGAAGCGTTCCTGACCGACCGACTGAATTAGCTATTCCATTACATAGCCGAGCGCACGATAGCCTGTTCGCCGCTTGCCGGCCATTCTGGCAAGGACTGGCACCGAACTGTCGACATAGTCGACCACCAGCACATCCTTCTTTTCGTCATGTCGCCGATGCAACCTGCCTACATATTGCGCCAGCGTCCCTTTCCAGGCGATCGGCATCGTCAGGAACAGGGTATCGAGCCGGGCGTCATCGAAGCCCTCACCGATATAGCGCCCTGTCGCAAGAATCAGCCGTTCCTCATCGTCATCGACATTGAGTGCCGCATGCGCTGCCTTCCGGTCCTTTGCGGACATGCCGCCACGGAGCACGACGATGTTCTTTGCAAATCGCGAGAATCGCTTCTGAAAATGCGCGAGGTGATCCTTCCGCTCGGTCAGCACGATCGGGGATCTTTTTGCCTCAAGCGATTTCAACACGTCGTCGAAGATCAGATCGTTTCGAGCCTCGTCCTCCGCCAGTGCGGCATAGATCGCAGGCATTGAAGGACGTTCGGCCATGGCGAGTGCCTCTGGCAATCGGAACCGCGTGTGACGTTCCCGCGCCCGATGGAGAATGCCGCTTTCGGCGGCCTGTGATTTGGCGCTCACCTGATGGCGCACCGGACCACATTGCATGAAGATGATCGGGTGATGCCCGTCCTTTCGGGCGACCGTCGCCGACAATCCCGTGACATAGCGCGCCTTAGATCTGCGGGCGACAAGCTCAAAGCTTGCAGCGGACAGGTGATGGCACTCATCGACGACAAGATAGCCATAATCGGCCATGATATCGTCAACCTCGCCCTTGCGAACCAGACTCTGAATCAGCGCCACGTCGATTACACCGGTGGGTTTACGCTTTCCCGCGCCAATTGTGCCGATCTGCTTCGGGTCGATCTGCAGAAAGGACGCAAGGCGCTCGACCCATTGGCTAAGGAGTTCGCGACGGTGAACAAGAACCAGCGTATTGCGGGCACGATGTGCAATCAGCGCCGAGGCCACGACCGTCTTGCCGAATGCGGTCGTGGCGGCAAGAACGCCGGTATCGTGTTCGGCCAAGGCGTCAAACGCTCGCGATTGCGCCGGGCGAAGTTCGCCACGGAAGCGGACCGTCTCCGGCAAGTGGGTTCCGTCTTCACGCAAATCGTCCAGATCGGTTGTCGCACCGTGATCGGACAGGAACCCTATTGCTTCGTCGAAGCTGCCGCGCGGCAGG
>CAJQNG010000193.1 GCA_905479635.1 uncultured Boseongicola sp.
CCCGTCCGCCCCCATCGCAAAGCAACGGTGAAGACGGCGAAGCCAAATGCCGACCCAAGCGCGGCAAGGCTGCCTCTCAGGACGACGCTGCCGGACTTATCGGCAACCATGATCGCGATCCCGCCTATGGCAACAGCAATCGCAACCCAGGTTGCGAGGCGCACGCGTTCACGCAGAATGATCCAACCCAGGACCGCAGCCATAAACGGTGCGGTTGCAAAAAGCAGCATTGCATTCGCGACCGAGGTATTCTGGATTGAGTATATCCCGCCGGAATAGGCTGCAACCAGTGAAAGCCCGGCGATAACAGAGGGCGAACCGATGCGGCGGATCTGAACAAAGGGGCTTTCGCCCGACCGCACCCGAATGACCACGTAAAGAAATAGCGACATGCTGATCGACCGATAGAGCAGAATCTGCCAGACGACGGCGTCTTCTATCATGCGAATGCCAAGACCGACCGTTGACCACAGAACCCCGGCCGCAAACACGAAGAGCACACCGTACTTGTGGGCATCCGCTGTGGAAATGGGAGGGGCTACAGATGTCATATCGGGCCATTCAAAGAGGTCTCGCTTGCACGATAACCTCTCGGAGAGGTCTCATATCCCTTATATGCGACATTCACGCCGCGTCAGAGAACTTGACCGCAAAGTTTCGATTTGAACAAACTCCGCAACTGACAGATGGCCAATGGCCGGTTTGGGGAAGCTGCGCCGCAGCGACAACAGGTCAGGTCAACGGTTGCAACGGGTCGTCCAAGTCGATCCTGGCCAGCCAAATATCAGATGAAAAGCTGCAGCGCGGAAGGCGGCTTGGAGCCCTAAGCGGCCATCTGCTTGGGGCGTGTCTCACAACTGTTCGAGAGAAAAATCCATTAGGCCTGAGCATCGCGATCGGTTTGTCGAGGGAAGCCGGGTTTCAATCGACGGGTCGGTTGAAGGCATTCTGTGCACGATTTTGGCCGCTCCAGTTAAGGCAATTACTCATGCAGTTCCTCGCACCGCCCAGGCACGTGCGGTAAGTGGGATAGAACCGTCCGGGGCATAGGGCAGCTTATCCTCAATTTTCCTTCGCAGTTGCTCGCGCTGATCGTCCCGCAAGGAAACACAATAGGCCCCGGCTGGGCCTTGCCCCCTTAAGAATGGAGACCAATAGTCATTGATATCAGTGAATATGGTCGGCGCCTCAAGCGCGGTTGTCTTGATGGCGTTTAGACCCGCTGCTTTGAAGAGATCGGCCAGCGGTTCCCGCTTGCAGATCGGAAACTGTTTGCCCTCGTCCTGCGCCGCGCCATTGGGAAAAAGCTCTGAAACTCCGTTCCAGAAATAGCGCATAAGCTGCATCTCACCCGCATAGTCCCAGACGTAGGCGGCAATCGTTTCGCCGGGCTTGGCTGCCCGAAGAATTTCCTTAAGTGCCGGTGACTTTTCAGGAACGAAATTCAAGACGAGGCCGGATACCACGACATCTACCTTGCCGTCTTCAAGCGGCAAGGAGAGCGCGTTTCCAATCTTAAACTCTGCCCGCCCTTCAGTGCGCCGCGAAGTTCGAAAAAGGAAAACGTTTTGTGGTTTATTCTCTGTGCACTAACCTTCGTTCTGGCAAGCAAATTGCCGACGCCAATTCAGCAAAGGGGCATTGTCAGAACAAATCTTCTTGAGGCGGGCAGGGTGGCTTCTTAGCCTTTGTTCATGACGAATACAGACCCTTTCAGGCGCTTTCACAGCAGCCCGGAGATCATCCGCCTGGCGGTCATGATGGACGCTCGCTTTCCCCTTTCGCTCCGCAATGTCGAGGACCTGCTGCACGAGCGCGCCGTCGACATCAGCCACGAAACGGTGCGGTCCTGGTGGAATAGATTTGGCCCAATGTTCGCCGCTCAAATTCGTCGTAAACGTGTCCAGAAAATGCGGCGAACTCGAATTGGCGATGGCACCTGGGCGAGGTTTTCGTGAATATGAACGGCGAGACGCATTCCCTTAGGCGGGCTGTGGATCACGAAGGTGAGGTGCTGGAAAGCTACGTCACAAAGCACCGGGACCGCAACGCCGCGTCGAAATTCCTCAAGACATCAATGAAGCGCCACGGACGTCCTCATATACTGGTGAGCGACAAGCTTCGATGCTACGGCGCTGCGATGAAAGTCGTTGGCAATGCCGACCGGCAGGAAACGGGCCGCTGGGAAAATAATCGGGCCGAGAACGCGCACCCGCTGCCTGACAGTGGTTTGCTTGCAAACCATGAAAGGGCCGTTTCGACGACGAGAACGCGCCATGCAGCGGTTCAGGCTAATGCGAAGTTTGCAGAAAATTACCGCAGTGCACGCGTCTGTCTACCACCACGTCAACCAGGAACGCAGCCTCTGCTTCCGGTCGAATTTCAAGCTGAACCGTGCCGCCACTCTTGCGGAGTGGTGCGGTCCTTGCGCGGCATGAAGGGCAGTCTCACTGTTCTAGTAGAGACTAGTTCGCATTCGTCTGACAGCACCTTTGCGATCATTGTAATCCATCTGAACGATTGTATCGTCGGTAAATGACTATCGGAGGAACGCATAAGGTTGACCAAGTGCCCACCGCAGACCCGCGTCTGGAAACAGAGAGCGATTGGCGCACTCACATGAAAGTGCCCATGGAAGCTGGCATGGCGATGGACACGAAAGTTCCATCCCGCGTTGGGAAAACCCCGAGGGCAACGCTTGCAGCCGCATTTTTGCTCGCGAAGATGGGTGACCCAATCGGTGCGCGCGAGCGCCTCGGTTCTCTGGAAAAAAAGCTGGCGGAAGACATCCTAAATGATGGGTCGCTAAAATGTGAAATCTTGCTCGTCGACGCGCACATCAGGGTCTACGAGGATCGTGCACTGACCAAGTCAGATTCAACGCGTTTGTCACAATTGCTTTCAATGCTGCCAGCGGAGGATCGCGTCGGGCAGGCTTTGGCGTTTAATCATCTGTCGACCGCTGCTCTCCATCGAGGAGAATTCGATCGCGCGCAGGATCATGCTGAAAACGCAATTAGACTTTACAGGCTGGGCGAGGCTCAATTCGGATCGTTGCACATGCATACGCACCTTGGCCAAATACGGATGATGAGGGGTGATTTGACTGGTGCGATCGCACAATATGATGAGATGGAAACCAGTCTGGATCAGTTGGCGGGCGATCCACAGGGGCTTCGAGCGATATGTCAGGCGCTGAAGTCAGAAGTGTTTTACGAGATGAACGATTTAGGGACTGCGCAATCGCTATTGGATGATGCTCTGGCAAGCATTGAACATGCCGACGCCTGGTTAGATGTTTTGGCAGCGACCTACCGTGTGCGCGCGCGTCTTGCATTCGCGCGGGCCGGTCTGCCCGGTGCATTGAGCGAACTCGCTCATGCTGACGCAGCGGCGCGCGCACGGCAGATGCCGCGCTTGGCGCGCTTGATGGCTGTCGAGCGCATTCGGGTCCTGACGCTAAGCGACGAGATCAGCACAGCCAACAAGGAAATGATCACTATCGGGCTGGACCCCAGCAAACTCGATGCGGATCAGCCAGAAAGAGACTGGGGCCTGCGCCACGGCACAACCAATGTCGCAATAGCTCGTTGGTTGGTCCGGGCACGTCGGCCTAAACGCGCGCTTGATTTCATCGAGTTGGCGGAGGAGACCGCAATTCGCGGCGGTCAGTTGCTGTCACTGGCAAAGCTGCGCGTGATCCGCACGCAAGCCTTCTGGCAGTTGAATGCCCGCCGCGATGCGACGAATGCACTGGTATCTGCGATCCGCTTGCTAGGTAATCAGCCCTTTCGCCGCTTTATATTGGATGAGGGGCTCGCGCTACAGCCAGCAGTGCAAGCGGTTTTAGATGGGGATCATTTGAGCGTGCCGATTGGCGGGGCACAAAGGCGCCAGCTTTCGGAGATATTGCATTATTGGTCATCGGGCGCCCACCCGTCGACATTAGGCCATCTAGAAAACGAGCAAGTCCTTGTAAGTAGACGCTACTTGGAGCTTTTGGCGCAAGGTCATTCAAACAAGGAAATCGGGCGCATAATGGGCGTATCGATCAATACGGTGAAGTACCACCTCAAGCAGATATTTGGCGATTTGCGCGTTAACAATCGGGCGCGCGCGGTTAGTCAGGCGCGTGAGCTCGGAATAATTAGCGACTAACTACCCGAATGGGTAGTCGTGTCACAGGCCGCTCAACCTCAGACTGATATCTATAACTGCTGATCGGATCAGGGGGATTCGTTGTTGAGCTGGGTTCATGTGATCACACCTATCGTAGCCCAAGGTTTTCGAGCCGCTGCTCTGCCTGCGCCCGATGGCTGTAAAGTGACGAACGCTCAAATCCGTCAGGGCCCGGCCTCTATAGAGTCTGCTGTTGATGAGGTTTTGGCTGCACCGGGGGTGATCGACGCGGCGATTATGGCCGAAGCCGACGGCGCACAGGCCATCGTGATTGATTGCATGCTCGATCCTGGCCTCGATGCTGCACGCGAGGCCGTATCCATCCCCGTGATTGGGTGCGGAGAAGAAGCAATGCGCGCTGCTGGGGCACCCTTTGCTGTGGTCACAGTTTTACAGCGTCAGGAGCGTGCCTTTGGCGATCTGGCCCGCAAGTACGGGTTCGCGGACCTGATGACCGGTACGATCGGGATAGGTGTTCCTGTGTTGGCGCTTGAAACTGACCGAGCCAATGCTGTCGCGGCCACCATAAAAGGATCAGAGAAAGCGGTCTCAGGTGGCGCTGAAGTTATTATCTTTGGGTGCACTGGGATGCTGGGTTTTGCGGATGAGGTCAGCGCAGCACTCGATGCAATCAAGGTGATCGATCCTCTTCCAAACGCGATCGCTGCAGCCCACATTGCCGCTCAGAGTGGAAAAAAAACCAATAAGTTGGTCTACCCCGCCCCGGACGCGAAATCTGTTGTGGGATTTTCAGAGTGGAGTGCGCTGGACGCCTTGATGAGAGGGCGCAGCGATGGCTGATGGAAAAATGTCCCAGCCACGCAGCCTGTCTCAGCACCAATTCAAATGGCTGCTTGTTGTGCCGCTTGTAGCATTTTTTGTGTTATTTTTCGTCATCCCGGTCGGGCTGTTGTTCGCAACATCTTTTAACCCGGCAAAAGTCGGGCAAGTTGCGCTTGTTTCCGACCTTACCTTTGACAACTATATTCGGTTCTTCTCACGCTCGAACTATTTGATGGCCGCCGGGCGCTCGATCCTATTGGCCAGCATAGTTTCGGTGATCACATTGATCGTCGCGTATCCTATGGCCTTTGTTATAGCCAAAACAGAGAACCCGGCACGCAATACATTCCTTTTGATCTTAGTTTTGGCGTCAATGCAGCTGGATATGGTCATCCGTTTATATGGCATGATGGTGATTTTGGGCGACAACGGGCTGATCAACCAGATCTTGCAGGAGCTCGGGCTAACGGATGGTCCGGTTGCACTGATGTACAACTTCCGCGGTGTGGTTTTTGGTTTGGTACAATTCGCAATACCCTTCATGGTCCTTACATTGGTCGGCGTAATCAAGGGCATTCCCTCCAGTCTCGAAGAAGCCGCGCGCTCGCTTGGCGCATCGCGCAGGCGAGCGTTCATGCGCGTTACTCTTCCGGCATCAATGCCGGGTATTTTGTCGGGGTCGCTTCTGGTTTTTGCACTGTCAATTTCATCTTACATCGTGCCTGCATTGATGGGCGGGTTCCGTGTCGGTGTGCTGCCGATCCATATTTATCAGCAGGTAGCAGAGAGCGCTCGTTTTCAGTTTGGCGCGACGATCGCTGTGATCCTGTTTCTGATTAGCGCAGCAGCCGTTGCAATTTACTTGAGGCTGGGAAATCGGAAATCAGGGGGGCTTGCCTGATGGAACGCGCTATCCCTATCCCAATGCTGATCCTCGCGATCCTTGGCTTTTGCTATCTGTTGTTTCCGATATTGGTTGTGGTCTTGGCCGGGCTTACAACTGGCGAGTTTTTGACCTTTCCCCCCAAAGGTCTTTCCTTGCGATGGGTGATCTCGTTCCTTCAATCTGAGAAATACCTTTCGGCATTCTTCTTTTCCTTCAAGCTTGCTTTGATGACGATGGTTGTTTCGACGATCCTGGGGACGGCGGCGGCTGTATTCCTTGCCCGGTCACGTTTTGTAGGACGCTCAGCGCTGCGTGCTTTCTTTCTGTCGCCAGTGGTCCTCCCGGGTGTGGTGGTTGGATTTGCCCTCTACGCGTTTTTCATTACGAGTGGTTTGGGCATATCACGCACGATCTGGGGCTTGTGGGTCGGTCATATTCTCTACTCAACACCCTACGTAATCGGCACTGTTGGCGCGTCTTTGGCGACATTCGACGTTTCCTTAGAAGAAGCGGCGCGCAGCCTCGGAGCCTCTCCGCTTCGCGCATTTCGCAAGATTACCTTTCCCAACATTGCGCAGGGCATTCAGGCAGGATCAATCTTTGCCTTCATTGTCAGCTTTGGTCAGTTCGAGGTCTCGCTGTTCCTCTCAGCGCCTAATTCCGAACCACTGCCAATCGCGATGTATAATTCTCTGCGCTATAAATTCGAGCCCGATGCTGCCGCGGCTGGCATCTTTGCAATCACTCTTGTCATCGCATCGGTTCTTCTCACGAACCGACTGGTGAACATCCGTCGCCTGTTGGAACGGCAAGACGGCTAATTTCGAAACCAACCTTATGGAGCAATATCAAATGACCAAGAAAGCAACACATAGCAGACGTTCCGTTCTTAAGGGCGGATTGACACTTGGCGCTGCTGCAACCGTGCCAAACATGTTCTACATCAATCACGCTTGGGCCCAGGACGTTGTATATGACGGCGGTGTATTTGACGCAGGCGGCGCAACACTAAACGTCGCAGAATGGGGCGGCGGCTGGGAAGAGTTTGTGCGCAAGGCACTGACCAACCAGTTCGAAGAGGATTTCAATTGCAAAATCAACTGGGACACCTCGTTCCCTTGGTTCCCAAAATTCGTGACCCAGGGAGCTAACGATCCTGTTTATGATGTGGCCAACTGGAACTTGCCCAATCTGATGCAGACGAATGCGGCTGGTGACTTCTTCCTTACCACGGACGAGATCAAGGCCAATGTCCCTAACGCTGCTGACTGCTGGGATTTCGCCTTTGCGAGTGGCGCGGGGGTGACCTGGGCCTATCAGCCTTACGTCTATGCATACCGCACGGACCGGGGTGCTCCGGTAAACAACTTCCGCGATTTCTTTGCCGCGCGCTTCGCTAATAAGCGGGGCACCTACGCGACAGAAAATGGTCTGATGCACGCATTCTTCATGGCGACGGCCAAAGAGTTTGGCAAGGATCAGTACGACATGGAAGCTGCCTTCACGGCGCTTGAAGGCGCTATGCCGATGAAGATAAGCGAATTCACGTTCAATATGCTTTCGCTTTTGGAGCGTGGAGAAGTCGATATAGCGGTGCATATCGAAGGTGAGGCTCTTACGCTCAAGCGCCAGGGCGCTCCAGTCGATGTATGGGAATGGGACAGCAAGCCAATCTTGACCCAAACTAAGACGATCAGTCGCTATGCAGATCCGATGCAAAAGAAACTGGCTCTTGCTTTGCTAAATAGAACTCTGTCGCCAGATTTCCTTGAGCCATTTGGTGAAGAGTTCTTGTGGCGCCCGACGAACAGTAAGGCAGCGATGCCATCTGCGTTAGCCGCGGAAGGTGTGACCAATACTGCAGACGCCGTATCGGCATATTGGGTCCCAGACTGGGATTTCTTTGTTGCCAACAAGGAAGAGATTACGGACCGTTTGAATCAGATTTTCGGACTTTGATCCCTGTTGACCGGGGGCATATTGCCCCCGGTCACCCCAGAAGGAATGCCGATGGCCTACGTAGAATTCAAAGCAATCGCCAAGAGCTTTGGCAATTTCGTTGCCGTCGCAGATCTTGATCTAGAAATTGAACAAGGTGAGTTTTTCTCCCTTCTCGGTCCTTCAGGCTGTGGAAAATCTACGACGCTGCGGATGCTTGCTGGCTTCGTCAAACCCACAAAGGGCCACATCAATGTCCATGGTCGCGATGTTACCGCTCTGCCGCCAGAGGCCCGGGACATTGGGATTGTTTTTCAGAATTACGCGATTTTTCCGCACATGACCGTGTTCGACAATATTGCCTTCGGTTTGGTGGAACGCAAACTTTCCCGCCCCGAGATCAAAAAGAAGGTTGATGCCGCTTTGGCCGAAGTTGGGATGACCGGCTTTGAAGATCGCTATGAGCGCGAGTTGTCTGGTGGACAGAAACAGCGAGTAGCGCTGGCGCGGGTTCTGGTGATCGAGCCTGAGATATTGCTTTTGGATGAGCCGCTATCAGCGCTGGACAAGAAGATGCGGGAGGAGATGAAATTCTGGATCAAGAACATCCAGAAATCCGTCGGCATCACAACGATCTATGTCACCCACGACCAGTCAGAGGCCCTGACGATGTCGGACCGCATCGCGGTCATGGATCAGGGCCGTGTTTTGCAGGTTGGCTCTCCAGTAGAGATTTATGAGCAACCTGCCTCGCGTTTCATCGCCGAATTCATTGGCGAATCCAATCTTTTGAAATGCCAAGTTACAACGCTTGATGGCTCAGCCTGTAGCGTCAACCTTGGGGATGTATCCATCCCCGGACGTTTGTCTTCAAACGCATCAGTTGAGCCTGGCCAGGATGTCGCCCTTTTGGTCCGTCCCGAAATGATCCGGTTGCGCCCGATCGAAGCGAACGAGCCGCCAAAACTGCAAGGAACGGTGTCTGAAACAATCTATCAGGGCTCTGTCGTGCGCTACCGCATTCACGCAGCTGGTCAGGAAATAATGGTCGAAGTTGCCAATCGCCCAGATCTGCCCCGGCTCAATACTGGTGACAATGTCGCGACATATTGGAGCGCGGAAAGCGGCGTGGTGATCCCGTGAAAATAGGGGTGGATGTCGGCGGCACGAATACGGATGCGGTTGTGTTGGGCACAAAAGGTGTCCTTGGCTGGCGCAAAACCCCTACCACAGCGGATGTCTATTCGGGTATCGTTGCAGCCATCAAAACGGCCATCGCGGATGCGGGCATCGACCTCGCAGATGTCGATTGTGTGATGATAGGCACTACCCAGTTTACCAACGCCGTAATCCAGCGCCGGTCGTTGCTGCCGGTTGGAATTATACGCTTGGCGCTTCCCGCAACCTCGGCCATTCCGCCACTGACAGACTGGCCGGATGAATTGGTTCACCAGATCGGGCGCAATGCATATCTGGTGGGCGGTGGCTACGAGTTCGACGGGCGCGAAATCGCGTCGCTGGACGAAAAGGCTGTGGCCGAAGCGGCGCGCGCATTTCGAAAGGAGGGAATTCGGACAGCTGCGATTACTTCGGTATTCTCACCTATGAACGGCAACATGGAACGGCGTGCCGCCGAGATCGTGCAAAACGAAGTTCCGGATGTTGCCGTGTCTCTCTCCTGTGAACTCGGTCAGTTCGGCCTATTGCCTCGCGAGAATTCCACGATCATCAACGCGGCCCTGTCCGAATTATCAAGTCATGTCGTGCATGCGTTTCGCCGCGCATTGCACGAGCTTGGGCTGGATGTCCCGCTGTTCATTAGCCAAAATGATGGCACTCTTATGCGCGCCGATGATGTGCAGCGCTATCCGGTTCTCACCTTCGCCTCGGGTCCTACGAATTCGATGCGTGGCGCGGCCTATCTGGCTGGAATTCAAGATGCGATGGTGGTTGATATTGGCGGCACGACGTCTGATATCGGCATGCTGCGGAACGGCTTTCCACGCCAGTCCACCAACTTCGTCGACGTAGGCGGTGTAAAAACGAACTTCCGCATGCCTGATGTGTTGGCAGTGGGGCTGGGCGGGGGGAGTCTTGTTCGCGAGGATGGACGAAAAGTCGGACCGGACTCCGTTGGATATGAGCTGACAAATAGTGCGCAGTGTTTTGGCGGGGACACACTGACTGCCACTGACATCGCTGTGGCAGGTGGTTGGGCTGACATCGGTGACCGATCGCTCGTACGTGCCAACAAAGCTACGATTGACGCGGCCCGCGCTGCCATGCGCCAGTTACTGGATGTGAATGTTGAGCGTATGAAAACAGAAGCGGCAGATTTACCCCTGTTGGTCGTTGGCGGCGGCGCAATCCTGGTAGATTGGCCAGTTCAGTCAGTCTCGGAGGTGCTAAGGCCGGACTACTCCTCTGTCGCCAACGCTGTCGGCGCAGCGATTGCCCAGGTGTCGGGCGAGGTGGAGCGTGTCGTTACCCTAAACGAAGCAAACCGGAACACCGTGTTGGATGACGCCCGCCAAGAGGCCAAAGACAAAGCAATCAGCGCGGGCGCAACGGATGAGAGCGTGGAAATCATCGAGGTTGAGCAGGTGCCAATCAGCTATTTGCCCGGCAACCCGACGCGTCTTCGCGTTAAAGCCGTCGGTGATCTGCCAATTTAGGAAGTATTATGGAACTGAGGATCGAAGATGTTGACGACTTGTGCACCGGGGCTGCATTTCTCGGTGCCGGTGGGGGAGGGGACCCTTACATCGGTGGGCTGATGGTAAAGCAGGAACTGGCCGCCGGCAGGAAAATTGAAATTCTTGATCCAGATGGGCTGGACGACAGCAAACTGATCATACCCACGGCTATGATGGGCGCACCAACGGTGCTGTTGGAGAAAATCCCATCGGGGGAAGAACCGATCCGGGCTCTTCGTGTCGTTGAAAAAGAACTTGGACGGCGGGCTGACGCGACAATGCCAACTGAAGTTGGCGGTATCAACTCGACAATTCCACTATTTGTTGGCGCGCGGTTGGGTATCCCAGTGGTGGATGCGGATGGTCAAGGGCGTGCCTTTCCTGAATTGCAGATGGAAACCTTTGCCATCGGAGGCGTCGCGGGTTGCCCGTTGGGCATTTCGGACGAAAAAGGCGACACGGCATTGGTCATGACTGACGATAACCATCGTATGGAGTGGATTGCTCGTGGCATCACCATCCGGTTTGGTGGAACCGCCTATTTTGCAAACTACCCTATGAGCGGCGCAGAGGTAAAACGAAGCGCCGTTAAGCATACCTTGACTCTGGCACGGCGTATTGGCGAGATCATTCATAATTCCCGCCATCGCAAAAATGATCCCTTCGAAGAACTCTGCCAATTTATGGGAACGACAAGCTACGCAGTGGCGCGGGTAATTTTTGATGGCAAGATCATCGATGTCGACAGGCGGACCATGGAAGGGTTCACATTGGGCAGCGTCTCGATCGACAATCCAAATGGCCGTTGCACCATTGAGTTTCAGAACGAGAACTTAATTGTCCGCGCTGAAGGCGAAGTCTTGGCCATAGTGCCGGATATTATCTCAATCCTCGATGCGGAAACTGCAGTGCCCATCACAAACGAAACTTTGCGTTACGGGCAGAGGGTTAAAGTCGTCGCAGTGAGGGTGCCGCCCATAATGCGATCTGATGCAGCGCTACGCCAGTTTGGCCCGCAGGCCTTTGGGATGTCGGAAACCTACAGTGCGCTTGAGTGACGGCATGAATGTCGGTTTTCTCCCTCTTTTCCAACTTTCCTGCCCCCTTTAACTCGGCCTCCAAACGTCGCTTGAGAGGGCACTTGGCGCACCAAGGGCGAGCCCGTAAGAACGAGGTGCCAAGCGACCTGGTGCTAGGCTTGGCAATTCACATGACGGGTCAGATACTGGATTTTACTAGCACTTCCTAAATCTGCTAGGTGCCAGTGGTCGATATCCTTCTCACAACAAAATTGCAGGTATAGGAAAGCAAATGACCGTCTATCTAATCCGGCACGGACAATCGGAATTCAATGCTGCTCACAATGATGGTGACCCGGACCAAATGATTTTTGATGCGCCGTTAACGGAAAAAGGGCGCAGACAGGCGGAACAAGCAAGAGTCGCAATCATCGAGCTTGGAATTCAGCAGGTCATAACGTCCCCGTTGACCCGCGCCGTCCAAACAGCCCTTACAATTTTCCAAGGTGTTGCGCCGATAAACGTGCTGGCAGGCCACCGCGAACTTCTAAGTCATAGTTGCGATGTAGGTCGCTCTCCAAGCGCTCTGCAGATGGAATTCCCGAGCCTGTCTTTCGACCATTTGGATGAGATATGGTGGCATCAGGGGCCGACGAACAAGTATGGCGTTCCGGTCGAGCCAAGGGATATTTTCAAACAACGTATAAGAAATTTCGCTCTGGAACTTAACCAGATGGCGGATATTCAATTGGCGGTGGTCGGCCACGGAGACGCCTTTAAAGAACTGGCGGGGGTCTCGATGGAAAATTGCGAAATCTGCGAATACCTCAATTAATTAGCGATACCTGCACCGGTTCGGGGTGGCTCCGTCGGTTCGAAATGTCGGGAGGCGTCGAACCGGGAAGCGCTCTTATCTTAATTAAGTCTGGTAAGCGCAGCTATCGTTGGCTTCGTTAAACTCAGCTGAACGCCACATCATGGCCCATTGCGATCAGTATGGATTTCGCGGTCCACGGTCCGTTGAAAGCGATTTCTGGCTACGCTCGACAATGAGTTCGATGGCATCTGCAAGGTGTTCCTTGTCGATGTGGTGATCGCCACGCTCCACGCGGATCCGGTGGGCCTCGATCATCACGTCTGCATGCCGGCTCCCCTCGGGCGGTTCGAACCGGTAGCTCGCCAATTCGATGCGGAGACCCAGAGGATCGCGGAAATAGATCGAGTCCATGAAACCGCGATCCACCGGCCCGGAATGTTTAACGCCGCGCGCGTCCAGGCGCTTGGGCACCTGCCAGAAGGTCGCTTGGCTCACGTTGAGCGCCAGGTGATGCAGCGCACCCGTCGCATCGGGTACGGGCGTGGCATCAGGTTTGCGCTCCTCATTGGTAAAGATGGTGATCAGTCGCCCGTCACCGGGATCGAAATAGAGATGTCCTTCATTTGAGTTGTCGAGATTGGGTTGGTCAAAGATGAACGGCATGCCCAGCATGCCTTCCCAGAAATCGATAGAGGTCTGGCGGTCGGCGCCCATGATCGTGATGTGGTGCACACCTTGGGTTTGAATCTTACGAAGTTCCTTGGCCTTGGTCATTTGGCATTCCCTTGTTTCCTCAGCGAAGGACCCTTTG
>CAJQNG010000194.1 GCA_905479635.1 uncultured Boseongicola sp.
GGCGATGATTTGCTCGATCTGCTTTACAAGGGAATTGTCCGCGCTCCGATGCTCATCGAAGCACAGGAGCCAAGCGCAAAGCAGGCAATCATTGACGATATCAGGTCTGGTGCCGAAGGCTTTCGCGAGGGCGAGAAGATCACGATGCGGTGGCCGTATTTGACGGTGATTGCTGCCATGGACTAGCGGACCAATTTTGAACTGGCATCCAAAAAACAGACATTCCAAGAAAGAACATGATGGCGGCTTAGTCCGGAGGCTGTGGGAAAACTCGACATTTAGGGATTTGCACAGGAAGGAGTTCTCAAAAAGCATTGAGGGATCGGCTTTCTTGGGAAAGTATTTTCCTGAGCGACAGCTACAGGAAATGCATTCTCAGGTTTTCCCGTCTGATCGAGTTTTCACACAGCCTCTCCGCTGAGCAGTCATTGATGCCGACAAATGCTGCGGCAAGCTTAAGGGTCTGCTTTGGGGAAGCTGCACCGCAGCGACTAAACCCGCGACGAACGGCAGCAATGGGCCGACACCAGCCCAAATATCTTAAGACTCACAAATCCTCCCGCCATTTAGCGGCAGTCATTTGGAGCCAGCTGGGTAAGAGCGGTTTCAAGGTTGGTGTCAGATCATCAATGGCGGCGCTTCGGATCATATTGAGGACTTGTTTGTCATCGCGACTCAGTGCTCGTTTTGGCCAGGTTCCCTTGATGCCATCCACCGCCTGCGCGAAGCCCTCGGTCCAGGCCTGGAAGCGCTTCGGGGGCAGTTCTCGGATCTCCCCGCCGATCTCTCCGAGGTTCACAGCCTCGTTCAGCGCGCCGTAACGCAACATAAGGATGTCAAGAATACGTTGAATGGATCCGTGTCCCTTAACCTCGATCTCCTCCATGAGCGGCATCAACCATTCATTCGGCGATACGAACTCCGGGGCGATCAGAACGGCGGTCAAATAACCATCAATCTGATCCGGCTTGAGCGGGCTGCCTTTGAGTAATTTGGCCAACTCGCCCTGTCGCTCAGCCTCGATTTCTGGCGGTTCGAACTCTTCGTCTTCCCATTCCAGGTCATCTCCAAGACCGTCCATCGCCCGCGCCGCTGCCACCTCCAGCGTTTGTCCGAGAATATCCTCAAAGACGGGTATCTTCTTGATCTCTCGCCCAGCCTCCAGCGCTTGGGCGACAACAGCAAAGCTCATCCACGCGTCAGGCGGGGCGCGGCGATCATGGCGCAATATCAGCGCTGATCGGGCAAAGAATTTTGTCCAATGATCACGCCTTTCATCAAGGTACCCGACGACGATCTTCTTTGTGCTGGCAGCAGTTGACGCTTCTTCAAGCGCTGCCATCAAAGTGGCATCAGAGACGAACCAGCTGCTGGAGATGTCATGTTCTGAGAACCAGTCACGGCTCTTGCCTATCAACCGATTGCGGCGATTGTCCGACAGAGCCTGAAGTTCTCCTTCCGGATCAACCGCCGCGAGAAGTACCGCATTCCCCCCGCTTTGTGGCGTTACATCGCCAATACCGAACATCGGTGCAACATCCAGGAAGCCCGGCGTTGTCACCGCACCGCGCGCCAGTCCGTCGCCAAGGGCGAAGCCAATGGCGGGGGCTACGTAGGACGGCGACACGTCATGCATCGTCATCGCTTGTTCAATTTGCTCAACGATGGTGTTCTGATCGCCTCTGCTGGAACAATGAATGACATAAGCGTCCTTTACCCCGTGCCCCTCCTTGATCATCGCTGCGGCAACCGCCCGCGTGCTTCCACGGCTACAGACGCCCAAAATGCTCTGCGAGCCGGTGCCGTCAGGAAGCGAAGTCATCACCCGATGAAGCTGCCAATGTTGCGGGACAGTTCCACCTGACGGTTCCCGCCGCAGCGCAGTCTTTATCAGCGTATCAAGCGCTTGTCCGTTTGGCACCCAGTTGCGGATCAGGATCAAGTCGGACAGCAAGGCAGCATCCACATTTGCGCTCTCCGCAAGCAGCCCGAACCCAGCCATGGCCGCATCGCGCATCTCCGCAACCGGATCGAGCAGAAAATACCGCCCCACAGCAATCATGCGGGGATCAGCTTGCGCGATCATCTGCGTCAAAAATGCGCTTGTCACTTGAGCCGGCATAGCGCCCACAATTTCGCGAAGCTCAGTGTAGGTCTCGAAAGGCGTGGACCCGTCCGGGACAAGCCCTTCCGCGAGGTCCGCGACATCTGGAAGCGCGAGGCCCTCGTCTTCCGCTAGAGCCTCGAAGGCGTCGGGTGCCTTGCGTAGTTGGTCGGGCGGGGTGAGACTGGCACGGAGGTAAGCTTGGCAAAGTCCGAAGCAGGTCTCGGCGTCAAGCTCACCTGCTTCAGCCCGTTCTGCCAACCCCACCGTTAGAACCTGGAAAAAGTGGCTCGCCCCCGGCTCCTCATTTTCATTGTTCATGCGCGCTTCGTCCAAGATGCGCGACACAAGGATAAGACAGTCATTGCTGCGCTCTGTGCCAGCTTCAGGCAGCGTGTCGACGAGTTGCAGAACCATTTCTGGATCATACGAAAGAGGTGCCGCCCACCGATCCGCCCACAACAGCGTTCCCCTTGGATCACCTGCGGTTGGCCTATCCATAAGACAAGTATCTACTATCTCAACCACCAATGCCCCCAATTCTTGCGGCTTCCGAACGCGTCAAAGCCTTCAGCGTGTGGCCGGTCTCCGTAGAGGCTAACATTGGCAAGTGGGATCCGAAAGTAGGCTTGGTTCGTTGATCGTTTGAATTCGCCCATCATCAGGTTTTGCGGTTGCAGCGAAAGTCCGGTCTGACGGGCTGCACCGCAGCATTGCCAAGCATGGGCGAACGGCAGCAATGGGCCGTTCATGTTGGTCGGGGCGAGATCGTTTGGCAGGATCGCTGCGATGCGGCTAACGGCAGCAAGGAGCCGATTGTGTTGAAAAACTCCTATTTTGACCCTGACCGATGAATTTTCTCGCCATACGGGCCGGTCTGCAATTTTTGGCGACTGGGTCGGCCAAATTTGCCTTCCGGAGCTTGTGAGAAGGCTCACATGGTCTCACGGACAATCCTATCTAACATTCCCATTTCACTGGGCCCTGCCGGAAAACTGCAACTTTCCAGTTTCGAAGTTTTTCAACACAATCAGCCCATACCTGACATCCGGAAACCGAAGGATCGATCGAAATCATTCGCCTAATTCGGTAACGGACTACTTATTGATATGGGGACCGTTGAGGTCGCAGGGTAAATTCGGTCACGCAGGTTGTTTTTGGTAATGAAATCGCCGTTGCGATCATCTGGGAAATGTCGTCGAGCTGGATCATTAGCTCGCGGTTTTTGCCTCCGTCGTTGACGGAAGGCGTATTTACAAATCCGGGGTGAACTAGCGTAACACGCACACCGTCTTCGCGCACTTCCTCAAACAATGCCTTTGCAAATCCGACTTGCGCATGCCTTAGCGCGCAGTGGATGCTATGGCGTTTCCATCCAAGCCACGAAGTAGGGCCACAGATGTAAACAATGGCACCTTCCGTTTTTTTCAATGCAGGCAAAACATGCGCTGAGAGCCGAATTGTTGCCCGGAGCACTTGATCAATAGACGCATCCCAATCTTCAAATCGTTCCGTGGAAACTTCTCCGTATGTGAATTTGGCTGCACAGTGAACAAATGCGTCAAGGCGTTCTCGTGCCGTGGCCCACTCTGCAAGATCGGCTAATGCGGCCATATCTCCCATTTCCGCGGTGAAGTATTCGCCTGTGCCCCCAACGCCTTTGATCAATTCTAGTGTTTCTTGGAGTGCATCCTCACGACGTCCGTGCGCAAGTACATGCCAGCCTTCTGACGCAAGCTTGGTGGCGGTGCCCCTCCCAATTCCGCTCGATGCTCCGGTAACAAGCGCTGTTTTTGACAATTTGTACCTCCACGTCCTCGTCCAGGTTACCACGAAGTGTTGGACCTTCAAATCTTGGCAGCAATGTCCGCTCAGTCCGCACACCGACGTTTTAGCCGACAAAAATGCTGCGCCATGCACGAATGGCCGCAATGCGAAAGCTGCACCGCAGCGTTGTATGGAACGGCCAAAGTCCGGTTAGGGCCGGAAGCGCAGGCCATACGCATTAGATTGGCACCGATGCTGCGCTGCATCCGAGGTCTGGCCTGAGCCATTTTTTCCAGTCTCCTGCGATGCAGCCAAAGTCCGCTTCATTGATTTTGAGTTCAGCGTTATGATGCAGGCACCTGAAACAAACCCGATGGACGGAAATGATTTGACGACTCATGATCCAGTCATTCGCCCCGCACAGGTGCCGGATTCCAGTGCGTTGGCAGCCTGCATTGACGCAGCATATGCCCAATACGCGGAGCGCATTTCCGATATGCCTTC
>CAJQNG010000195.1 GCA_905479635.1 uncultured Boseongicola sp.
ATTGCCAGAAGCACTCTACTTTGCGCGGGAGGTGGCGATTTCGGTGAAGCAAATGAAGAGGCAATAGCAGACTGACCCATGTCAAAGCCAACTGCCAGACAAGATGGAATAGTGGAAATTGAAAACGGGAGAACCCAAATGGACTTAGAGAAACACAAGAAGTTGCTACTGGATCGTCGGAGTGAGTTGACGGGTCATCTCACGGACTTGGACAACACGCTCGACGAAATGCCATCCAAGGATTGGGAGGATCGTGCCTCGGAGCGGCAGGGTGACCAGGTTCTCGAGACCCTTGGTCATGTCGAGATGGCCGAGCTGAACCGGATCGACGCTGCCCTGGTGCGCATCGAGAGCGGCACTTACGGTGTGTGCCAAGTGTGCGGGAGTGCTGTTCTGGAAGCTCGCCTGGAGCTATTGCCAGATACGCCTTTCTGCAAAAGCTGCGCGCCCTAACCTGCTTTGGCTGGGTTGTGTCAGATGAATTCAATCTCTTCTCTACGAGGTCCGAGAGCTATCTAAAACTTGCCACCCACCATAGCGGCACTGGTCAAAACATAGAAAGGTGACTTTTTTCACCGGTCTTTCGTTATAGGAAGAACGAAGGTCGGCTTTTTTGTTAGCATCTGCCAGTCGTATCTGGCGACTTTGCGAGCTTGTCTCGCAACGCTTATCTTAAATTGGCCCCATGATTAGGCTGGGGACAAAAGCGTTCGCAATCTAGTTGCCAAGCGAAACCCTCAACGATCTGGCGGCTTTGCTCGACGACCAAATTTCATGACGATCTAGGCGTCACTGACGCCTTCAGGAAAGAAACACGCTGCCATATTTAGCGTGCCGGTCAGTTCGGGAATCTCTTGCCTGCATCTGTCTTCGGCCTTCCAGCAGCGAGGGGCAAAGGGACATCCTCTTGGAATGTCCAGTGGCGATGGAAGCTCTCCGCTGAGTTTGATCCGATCCTTGCGCGTGGCTGGTTCTGCGCTTGGTGTGGCTGACAAAAGCGCACGGGTGTAGGGATGCCGCGGTGTCTCAAAGACCGCCTCTTTCGGGCCAGTCTCAACCGTGCGACCGAGATACATCACAATTACATTGTCCGCGACATGGCGCACGACGCTCAGGTCGTGACTGATAAAGAGGTAGGCCAGCTGCAATCGGTCCTGCAATTCAGTCAGCAGGTTGAGAATTGCACTTTGGATAGAAAGATCGAGCGCAGACACAGGTTCGTCCAGCACAAGCACCTTTGGGTCCAGCATCAGAGCGCGGGCGATCGCAATCCTCTGGCGTTGTCCACCAGAGAACATATGCGGATAGCGGTCAAAGTGTTCGGGCCGCAGGCCGACCATCTTCAACATTTCACGCGCGCTCGATTCACGCTCTTCTCGGCTGAGGTTCGGGCGGTTGATTGTCAAAGGCTCCTGTAGAATTGCCCCAATCCGCTGCCGGGGGTTCAGTGACCCGTAAGGGTCCTGGAAAACAATCTGCACAGATTGCCGCAGATCGGCCCAATCGGATGGCAGCACCGGCTTTCCATCGAGTTTCAGTTCGCCCTCTGTCGGTGCTTCAATCATCGCAACCATACGGGCCAGTGTCGATTTTCCGCATCCGCTTTCGCCAACGACCGCCAAGGTCTTGCCGGGGCTCAGAGCAAAGTCGAGCCCTGCAACCGCGCGCAACACACGCGGTTTGCGAAACATGCCATCACTGATGGAATAGTGTCGATGGAGCCCGGTGGCTTGGATGACAGGCGCGGTCATGACGCGATCCCTTCGCCAGTGTTAAGCGGGTAGTGGCAGCGAACATTGCCCAAGTCCGTGCCTGCAGTTGCCGGAGGGGTTGTTTTACAGGTGGCATCCGCAAATTTGCAGCGTGGAGAAAAAAGGCACCCGGTTGGCCGGTCAAACTGGCCTGGGACAACGCCCGGAATAGTGGGAAGCAGCCGTTCAATCGCACGCTCTGGCAGCGCGTCCAAAAGCGCTGCGGTGTAGGGATGGTGCGGTTTGTTGAACAGCGGCCCGACTGGTTGTTCTTCGATCTTTTGTCCGGCGTACTGGACGCTGACCCTTTCGGCAGTTTCAGCCACGACACCCATATCGTGGGTGATCAAAACCAGACCCATCCCGGTTTCGTTGCGCAAATCTGCGAGCAGATCGAGGATTTGTGCCTGTATGGTCACGTCTAGCGCTGTTGTCGGCTCATCTGCAATCAGTAGCTTTGGCTTGCAGGAGATGGCCATGGCGATCATTACACGCTGGTTCATCCCACCGGACATCTGATGCGGGAAAGCCGTCAGGCGCTTTTCGGGGTCCGGGATGCCGACCTGCTCAAACAATTCGATCGCGCGACGGTGCTGCGCAGCACGGTCAAGGCCAAGGTGATATCGCAGCGATTCTTTGACTTGCCATCCGACCGTGAAACAAGGGTTCAACGCCGACATAGGTTCCTGAAAAATCATCGCCAGATCATTTCCAACGATCCGGCGCCGCGCATTTTTGTCGATGCGCAATAGGTCCTTACCATCAAAGGTGATCTCGTCCGCGGTCACTGTCGCGGTCCATGGCAGCAGTCCCATCAGCGCGAGCATCGACACTGATTTACCCGATCCACTTTCGCCGACGATTGCGAGGATTTCGCCAGGATCAACATCGAAGTCGACGGCATCCACTGCCTGAAACGCGCCCGACGCGGTAGAAAATGCCACGCTGAGGTTACGGATGCGCAAAAGTGACATGGCTCAGCTTCTCTTCAGTTTCGGGTCGAGCGCATCACGCAGCCCGTCACCCATCAGGTTGATGGCAAGCACTGTGACAAGGATTGCAAGACCGGGGAGCGTGACGACCCACCATGCGCGCAGAATGAACTCGCGCGCCTCAGCAAGCATTGTGCCCCATTCCGGTGTCGGTGGCTGTGCGCCCATGCCAAGAAAGCCCAAAGCGGCAGCGTCCAGGATCGCAGTTGAAAAAGACAGCGCCGCCTGCACAATGATTGGTGCCAGACAGTTTGGTAGAACGGTGACAAACATCAGTCGGGGCAGCCCTGCCCCCACGACCTTTGCTGATGTTACATAGTCTTTTTGCAGTTCAGATAGCACACTGGCGCGGGTCAAGCGCACGTAATGTGGCTGCAATACGATAGCGATGGCAATCATAGCGTTCGTCAGGGACGGGCCAAGGATGGCAACCAGAACCAGCGCCAGTAGAAGCGACGGAAAGGCTAGAATGACATCCATGATCCGCATGATGATGGTATCCACCCATTTAGGGGCGAACCCCGCAACAAGCCCCATCAAGATGCCGCCAGATGCCGCAATGCTGACGACGACGACACCTACGAAGAATGAAAACCGCGCGCCGACAATGAGCCGTGAAAGCATATCGCGTCCAAGCGGATCCGTACCAAGCGGAAAGGTCCAGTTGCCACCTTCTTGCCAGAATGGCGGTTGCAGCGTGGCATCCCGGAATTGCGCAGTGGCGTCATGCGGCGCAATCCACGGGCCAAAGAGTGCGAGAAATGCAAAAACCCCAAAGATCCACAGACCTATCACCGCACCCCGATTTTCCCGAAAGTAGAACCAGAATTCCCGCAGCGGGCTTGGGCGTGCGACATCGGATGCTGTGTCAGACATCAGCGCTTCCTAATCTTGGGATTGATGACGCCGTAGAGCATATCAACGGTCAGGTTCACGATCATGACAGCCACGGCGATCAGCAACAGTCCGCCCTGCACGACCGGATAATCGCGCCGGAAAATACTATCGACCATCCACTTTCCAATACCAGGCCAACTGAAGATTGTCTCGGTCAGGATGGCCCCGGCCAGCAATGTACCAACTGACAGACCGATGACGGTGATGACCGGGATCAACGCGTTGCGCAACGCATGCACGCCGTTGATTCGACCCGACGTCAGTCCCTTGGCACGGGCGGTTCTGATGTAATCCTCGCCCAGCACCTCAAGCATCGCGGAGCGAGTTTGGCGTGCTATGACGGCTAGTGGGATCGTGCCCAGCACGATTGTGGGCAACACGAGGTGGCGCACCGCGGATGTGAACGCGCCACTTTGACCCGAGCGCAGACTGTCGATCAGCATGAACCCTGTCGGATCAGGAAAGTAATAAATCAGGTCAATCCGGCCCGAAACAGGCGTCCATTGCAGATTGCCCGAAAACACGATGATCAGCAGCAGGGCCCACCAGAAAATTGGCATTGAGTAACCAATCAGGGCGGTGGACATCAGCGCGCGGTCGTAGAATTTCCCGCGATTTACGGCGGCGATGACGCCAGCGGGAAGACCCAGAACGACCGCGAAGAACATTGCACAGATTGAAAGCTCAAGTGTGGCTGGGAAAAGAGCAAAGAATTCGTCCCAGACTGGCCTCTTGGTCACAAAGGAATTACCCAAGTCGCCTTGCAACACGCCTGTCAGGTATTCCCAGAACTGCACAAAGATCGGCCGATCGAAGCCGAACTGAGCCTCAAGTTCGGCATAGCGTTCATCGGTCAAACCACGCTCACCAGCCATGACGATGATTGGATCGCCGGGCAGAAGACGGATGAAGCCAAAAGAAATAAGTGTCACGCCCACAAAGGTTGGCACAAAGGTTAGCAGGCGGATCAGGACATAGTTCAGCATTTCAGCACAGTCAGCTCCTTTGGGAATTGGGTCAGTGAGGTGCAACCATCTTGTGTGATCAACACGTCATCCTCAATTCTTACACCGAAGTTGTCGATCTCATAAAGGCCTGGCTCATTAGTGTAGACCGTTCCAGCAGGCAGCACCATGTGGTTGCCGCGCATAATGTAAGGGGCTTCGTGGACATCGCGCCCCAAACCATGACCCGTCTTGGTTCGGATCCGGTCAGCATATGGTGAGGCTTCAAGCACGCCGGTGACAGCATCATCGATCTGATGCGCCGTCACGCCCGCCTTGGTCACTTCAAACCCTTTCAGGTTTGCGCGCAGGACCGTGTCATGGACGGCTTGACCTTCGTCCGTCGCGTGGCCCAGAAAAACTGTCCGTGTGATATCAGCGGCAAATCCGTTTTTGCGCGCTCCAAAATCCAGCAAAAGTGCGTCGCCCGCTTTGACCGCGTAATCAGCGCGTGCCTTTGCATGGGGACGGGCCGAGCCATCGCCAGCCGCAACGATCGGATGAAACGACTGGTCCTCGGCTCCTTCAGCGAAAAGTGCTTGGATTAGGGTCTGTTCGATCTCTTTCTCGGTCTGCCCAAGGCGCACGGTCGCAAGTGTTCGCTCCAAGGCGCGTTCTGAAATTGCGATAGCGGCTTTCAAAGCTTCGATATCAGAGGGCGTCTTGATCATCCTTAACGCGGAAATCTCGCGCTCGGCGTCCATGACCTGCAAATCGGGCTGCGCGCGCAGCAAAGCGTGGTGCACGAAAACCCGCATCACCTGGCCCTCGACAGCAAGCGTTTTGATCTGAAGATGATCTAAGAGAGCGCCAAAAGCAGCTTCATACCCATCTTGATCGCGCCAATCAAAGACGGCGCCGTCAAACCCGACCAGATCCCAACTACGCAACTCGAGGTTCGGTACAAGGGCGGCGGGCATGCCGGTCGCGGGGACGACCAGAACAAAGGGACGCTCGTGGCTCATGAAAGGATGGATGACCGCGCGGATAAAATTTGGGCCCGGCACCAGAGCCACCGCATCAACGCCCAGATCGGCGGCGACAGTGGCATATTCCGCAAGGCGGTCTGAGAGGTTATTTTTCAAAGGGTGCGCGCCCGTATCTTAAAAGGCAATGGGGCGCCCGATGAGGGCGCCCCAGCGTTTGGCTTATTGCGAAAGGCCGACCTGGTTGAAGATATGCCCACCCAGCGGGTGCACGACATAGCCTTCAACTTCTGGACGCATGGTCATGTAGACGACCGAGTGCGCGATTGTGGCCCACGGCGCCTGCTCTTTGAAGATAACCTGCGCCTGCTCGTAGAGCGGCTGGCGCTCTGCTTGCGTTGGCAGCACTTTGGCTTGCTGGATCAGGTCTTCGAACGGCTGGTGGCACCATTGTGCACGGTTCGAGTTTTCGCGTCCGTCACATCCCAACAGAACTGCCAGGAAGTTATCCGGATCGCCGTTGTCGCCGGTCCAGCCCAGCAGGATCGCACCATCGCGGTCAAGCTCACGCGACCGCGACAGATACTCGCCCCATTCGTAGGAGACGATTTCCACCGTGACACCGATTTTTGCAAAGTCTTCCTGCATCAGTTCGGCCATGCGACGCGCATTTGGGTTGTAAGGGCGCTGCACAGGCATTGCCCAGATCTTCATGTTGAGATCCGTCACACCTTCGGCTGCCAACATGGCACGCGCCGCATCCGGATCGTAGGCATCGTCCTCAATGGCGTCATTGTAGGACCACATCGTTGGTGGAATCGGGTTTTTGGCGATTTGCCCGGAGCCTTGGAAGACCACGTCGATGATCGCCTGCTTGTCGATCGCCATGTTCAGGGCACGACGTACGTTTGCGTTGTCGTAAGGCGCAATCGTCGTGTTGTATGCAAGATACCCGACGTTCAGGCCTTCCTGCTCCATTACAACAATATCTTCAGCGTCTTTCATTGCCTGAACATCAGCCGGGTTTGGATATGCCGTAACGTGGCACTCACCCGCCTGAACCTTTTGATAGCGCACGGAGGCATCCGGCGTAATCGCGAAGATCAGGCTTTCGACTTTGGCTGCATCGCCCCAGTAGTCATCGTTACGAAGATAACGGATGACGGCGTCTTTCTGGTAGGCTTGAAACGCAAATGGACCGGTGCCGATAGGCGCTTGGTTCAGCATTTCCGGCGTGCCGGCTGCCATCATCGCATCGCCGTACTCTGCCGACACGATCGAAGCGAAATCCATCGCCATATTGGCAATAAACGGTGCTTCGGGGCGGGCCAGATTGAAGATAACCGTGTAGTCATCGGTCTTTTCGATGCTGGTCACCAGGTCCGGCATGGACATACCGCCGTAGTATTCCCAAGTGCCACCGGAAACGGTGAAATAAGGATGAGCTTCGTTGCCCTGGCGGTCAAACGTAAAGATCACGTCGTCGGCGTTAAAGTCACGACTTGGCGTAAACATGTCGTTTGAGTGAAATTTTACACCCTGACGCAGATTGAACGTCACCGTCATGCCATCGTCGGAAACGTCCCAGCTTTCAGCAAGCCCGGGAATTACTTCCGTTGTACCGACTCTGAATTCAGTCAGTCGGTTGTAGATCGGATGGCTCGAAGCATCGAAAGTGGTGCCCGCTGTGTAAAGTGCGGGGTCAAAGCCTTCGGGCGACCCTTCCGAGCAATAGACCAATGCCTGCGACGAAGCCGCAGTGGCGCTAAAAGCCCCAAGCAACAAGCCAATGGCGATTTTGTGTTTAAGTAACATGAGTTACCTCCCTTGAATAATTTTTTCGAAACTACGATCTGGAGCTTTGTTTTCCGCGAACAGGCGCAAGAGAGCAAAATCACTTCCGCTCTACTCGCAACATGTCACCATGACGGAGCAGCCATTCCCCAACAGCATTTCTTTTATAATACGAACATGATTACGTTGCTTTGCCAATAGAAAAGCGCGGCAAAACAGAATGCGTACTTATCTCCA
>CAJQNG010000196.1 GCA_905479635.1 uncultured Boseongicola sp.
GATCGAGCGTAATGGCAGTCCAAATAAAGCGATCTAGCCGAGTTCACGATGCGCCAAGATGTGATAGGAGAGAATCCGATGCCAGCCGACGACCGTTTGAACGCCCTTGATACCTTGCTCCTGTCGCAGACAGACGAGGACGGAATGTGACAGTTAGTGTCGGAGTTCGACGGATTCTGTGCCGGTGTTATCGTTTGCCCGGAGCTGATCAAACCGAGCGAGTGGCTGCCGCATGTTTGGGGTTCGCATGGGACCCCTGACTTTGAGTCCGAGGAGGCACTCCAGCAGGCGCTTGACCTCATCATGGGGCACTACAATGACGTCGCGCAGTCGCTGATTCCGCCAGAGCTCGAATACGGCCCGGTATTTGAGCACGATACGAGCACGGACGAGACCATTTGGGAGATGTGGGTGTCGGGCTTTGAGCGCGCTATGCGCCTCAGGATGCACACCTGGGAGCAGATCGTTGAGAGCGGCGACGACGATGCGGGCGCTTCGGTCAACATGATGCTCGCGCTCCATGGTATCGCGGAGGGTGATAGTGACCTACCTGAGAGCTCAATCGAAGACCTGCGAGACAAGGCGCCGGATCTGATCATAGTCATGATCATTTCGCTTAATCGGTGGTCCAAGGGGCCAACTCAGTCCGACCTCTTTCCGCCTGAGGACGAGCCGTTCAGATCGTCAATCCCGTTCCACGGAAAGAAAGTGGGAAGGAATGAGGCCTGCTGTTGTGGGTCTGGGCGGAAGTACAAGCGCTGCTGTGGGGCAAACTAAAGAGCGTTTGTCCGCACCCCCCACCGCATCGACGGGTGTCAGCACAAATACGCGCCACTCCTCCTCGGTTCAGGTCCGGCGGTGCGTCATTTTAAATCCTTATATGCCTCGCAAGGAGTTCGTGGATTTGTAGTCGATCGACATCGCAAGGTCGGGTGACCAGAATATCGGGTATCGTACCGATTTTTCGGCGATGCCCAAAGAAAGGATCGAAATACTCAGCAAGAGGGGCGAACATTAAACTCGAGCGCTGATTGCCGAATATTTGCCCAAACAATTTAACCGCCTTTGGGCCGCACCACCCTTTGCCGATAGCATTGCCTCGCCCCCATCCGCGTGCGCCACGGGGCAGATTTTAGAGACACTTCCTTTCAGGGGTCGACTCCGGCTGGGGGCGGAATCGTATCATAAGCTCTCTTGATCACGATTTTGGCCACTTATATAGCCCAGCGGCTTTCGAGGTCAGTCCTTGAGCTGTTTTGCGACGGCGCTCACCCTGGTTTGACGGGTTACGCAAGTGCATCCTGACAATGGACAACCGCTATTGGCTAAAGCACCAGCAGGCTGACCAGTCCAAAGTATATGAAGAGGCTTGCCACATCTTGTATGATTGTGCAGATCGGTCCGCTTCCCATGGCAGGGTCGGACCCAAGTTTCTGAAAAACCCACGGCAGACCAAAGCCCACGACAGCTGACATCGCACCGCCAGCCAAGACCGACAAACCAACCGCGGTGGCCAGCAGTTGGTCGCCAAAAACTCCCAACACAGCGCCAGCAGCCAAAACTCCGAGCGCAGCGCCTATTCCGATGCCGATAACCAGTTCGTCTCGCAGCAAGGGCAGGATTTGCACATCATCTCGTGCCAAACTTCGGACGCTCACTGAAACCGCTTGGGTTCCGATTGCGCCTGCGATGTAAACAAGCGCGGGTACGAAGAACGCCACGGCGACGTTGGCGGCGAGTGCATGCTCGAACCGCACCATCACCACCGTTATCAACGAGGATGCGACCAAGCCAAAGACCAGCCAAGGCAAACGGCGAGAAATGCGGTTCATAATACTGGCGTCCAGCGCTGCACTGGGGCCGTCGTCATGGGGCGTGATCCCAGCGATAAGTTGGAGATCCTCCATGTGCTCTTCACGCAGAATACGAAACAGAGCTTCAGGCGGCACCACGCCGATCAGCCTGTCATTGCCGTCGACGACCGGAACCGCGATCATGTTCAGCCGCATTGCCAGTGCAGCAATCTGTTCTTGATCCGCATCCAACTTCACGGCCTCATGCTCCGGCTCCATGATGTCACCGATCCGGACTTGGCCATCTGCGAAGAGATCATTAATCCGAACGATACCCTGCAAATGCCCGGAGGTATCGGTGACAAATACTGTATCCGCGCATTCAAAAACTGAGCCGCGCAACGCATCAATCACTTGCTCTACTGGCGTATCAATGTGAGCCCTTGGGATGCCCGTAAGCATGTGCTCCGCGGCGGTGTCGCGGATGGCTTCGGGGTTTGGGCGAGTATTGGCCATTTCGCAGCTCCGACTATGGCGCCGTGAAAGAGCAGCGCGAGACTTACCAGAAACGATGTCTTACAAACGCGCAAGGTCACGTCTTGCGGGAAAAGTCATTGGACGGCGAGTTTGCCAAGTTCAGGTTCTATAAATCGGAGACCTTCCAAGGTCTGCCAAGCGGATAAAGCCACTTATGACAAGACCATCCAGACGGCGACTGCGGCCAGCACTACACCAAACATCGTGTTTGGTTTTCGGGTACTATCAGGGGGCCTAAAATACCCTGTAATTTTGTCACCAATCAATGCCCAGATTGAGAATGCTATCAGGTTGTCGACGGTGAATGCCGTGGTGACCAAAGAAACTGTACACACCCAGCCGGTTTCTGACTGACCGAGAAACAGCGAAATTCGCCGCCGTTCACGCTTCCGTCTATAATCGCTTTCATCAGGAACGCAGCTTCTCAAGTCGGACAATTTTCAAGCCTAACCGTGCCGCTCGTCTTGGCGATTGGCGCGGCCATTGCGCGACATGAGGAGCCGCGTCCCTGTCCATTCGGAGACTGGTTCGAATTCGTCGGGGAGCACCACGATCCGTGAGCTGACCGAGCGCAATTCACGGATCGTGGTGTGTCTGGAAGAGCTTGAACGCGAGCAGAATTGCTCTGAATGCCGGTTTGAACTTTTCTACCGTTTCAGTTCCGTAGCCTTTTGATACGCGGCCGAACGAACCCAATTGGCCCGCTCGACATTGGGAAGTGACCCAGCAAGAGCGATGGCTCCCAAACAGGGGTCTGCCATCGACAGGGCGCGTCCCGCAAAATAGGCAAATGCGGGAAATTGGATTGGCCACCGCATTCTATTGTCGCTGGACATCTGGTCCGTAAGGTTCGCGTAAGGTTCGCGTGGTGAAGAAGGCAAAATTAACAGCGCGGACCGATCTCGATGACTTCCAGTTCTTCTATTCGAAAGCCTTTTTCCAGGCTGCGTTCGGCAACACCTGTCTCGCCAGTGGTCTTAACCATGCTGACGATTATTTTCGTCTTTTGCACCGATAATACCACGTTTTGGTCCATCGCAGCAGATATATTCACGGGCCATCCGCTGTCACTGGCCGGATACATGTCCGCCCTATTTTTTCTGACCCTGTCGGCTTTCAGCTTCCTGGCATTCCCCTGGATTGTGAAGCCATTCCTGGGCTTCATCGTTTTCCTAAGCTCTGTGACATCATATTTTATGGACTCGCTGGGAGTGATCATTGACAGGGATATGATCCAAAATGCGGCCGTGACTACGTTTACCGAGTCCAAGCATCTGATCACGCTTGGCTTTGTGACACATGTTGTGGTGTTTGGTATCTTGCCTGCAATTGTGCTCCTATCGGTCAAGATAAAGTCGCAAGGCAGGCTTAAGACCTTCGGCGTGCCCGTCCTCACTATATTGCTGAGCCTCAGTCTGTTCGCCGGTCTTTTAATGGCGGACCTGAAGTCATACGCTTCTATCTTGCGGGAACGAAAAGATTTCATGAGCAGCTTCCAACCGGGGGCTCCCTTGGTCGGCGCGATCCGCTACGTCAAATTGATGTCGCGGACCGCCAATGTGACGGTCGCGCCTGTTGGTCAAGATGCGAAGAAGGGTGCCTCATACGTCATGGGCGGCAAACCGGTTCTTACCATCGTCGTCGCCGGGGAGACGGCGCGCGCGCAGAATTTCAGCCTGAACGGCTATGGTGTGGATACCAACCCCAAGCTGGCAATGCTGCCCATTATCAACTTTTCCGACGTCTCGTCCTGCGGAACGGCAACGGCTGTCTCCTTACCGTGCATGTTCTCAAAGTATGGCCGTGATGATTTTTCCTACGAGAAGGGCGTCTCGAATGAGAATCTCGTCGATGTTTTAGGCTACGCTGGGTTGCATGCTGAATGGTGGGACAACAACACCGGCGACAGGGTATTTCGGATCGCGCTGTGTCGCGGTCATTTACGCACACGCAGAACGACGAGTTTTGTGCTGTCGGCGAATGTATGGACGGAATATTCATTCAGGCTCTCAAGGAATATGCACAGACGATTACAACAGATACCGTTCTAGTCCTGCACGATATCGGCAGTCATGGACCGACGTATTACTTGCGATACTCGGAAGAGTTTGAACGCTTCACCCCAGCTTGTCGCACAGCGGAATTCAAAAATTGCACGCCAGAAGAGATCACCAATGCCTATGACAACACCATTGCCT
>CAJQNG010000197.1 GCA_905479635.1 uncultured Boseongicola sp.
CATCGTCGTCATCATCGTCGAGTACGACGTCTTCTTCTTCAGATTCTTTTTCTGGCTTGGCGCTTGCGTCCGGTTTGTCGGCGACCATCGTCCGGCTGGCTTTGCCAGTGTCGATATTGACGGTTTCACCCGTATACGGACTGATCACCGGGCTGGCGTTCAGGTCGTAAAAGCGCTTACCGCTTGTCGGGCATAGACGTTTTGTGCCCCATTCTTCCTTCGGCATAGGTAGTCCTTCGTTCAGGAGGTCCGTGTGGAATGTCGCGCCAACTGCCATATGTACCAGCGTCTGTCAAAGCCTTTTGACGCTGTATCTGCCCTTGTCGAGCGAACACAGTCAAAGCTAGGGTCTCTAAAAGCACAAGTACAACAATCGAGGCATGGACATGGGTTGGTTGAGGCCATTGGACAACCCCGGAGATGGGATCACAATTCGCCGAATAGCGCGGGCGCGCCGCATGACGCTGCGGGTTTCGCGTCTGGATGGGTGTGTGACCTTGACGATGCCGCTTTCAACAACCGACCGCGCGGCGCGGGCTTTCCTTGATGACCACGCCGAATGGATCTTCAACGCGCGTCAGAAAACTGCGCCTGCAACCCCCTTGCGCGTCGGGACTGACCTGCCCGTTGAAGGCACGGTGCGCCGGATCGAACAGGGGCATGGGCGTCAGGCGCGGATATTCGATCAACGTATCGAAATGCCGACGCCGCGCGCGCTTACGTCGACGCTAAGACACCTCGCCCGTGACCGGGCCCTGCCGCGGATTGATCACTACAGCGCGCGCGTGGGGCGCACGGTCACAGGTGTCAGCTTCCGCGATACTCGATCACGCTGGGGGTCATGCACCTCGCAAGGCAAGCTGATGTTGTCATGGCGTCTTATCCTCGCTCCACCCGAGATTTTTGACTACGTGATCGCCCACGAGGTCGCCCACCTTGTCGAAATGAACCACTCGCGTGCCTTCTGGTCGGTCGTTGAAACCCTACGCCCCGATTACCGCGCTTCGAAAAACTGGCTCAAAACGGATGGCCCGGGGCTTCATCGGTATCGCTTTGATTGACGCGGGCGTGGCTTTTGTGATCACAGTGTTCACATGTTAAGTCGTACCGCCGATCCGCTTCCCGCCGCCCACGATCGCGTCTACCGCGTCTTGCGCGCCCGTATCATGCACGGAGAAATCGACCCCGGCGCCGCCCTGACATTGCGTGGCGTTGGCAAAGACTTCGGGGTCTCGATGACACCGGCACGCGAAGCTATCCGGCGCCTTGTTGCCGAAGGTGCGCTGACGCTTTCGGTATCGGGGCGCGTCTCGACGCCCGAATTATCTAACGACCGCATCGAGGAACTTGCTGCCTTGCGCGCCCTCATCGAAACCGAACTTGCCAGCCGGGCACTGCCTCGCGCTCATATGGCTTTGATCGAACGCCTCGGGCTGATAAACAACGTTATCTCTGAGGCCATCGTCAAAGGCGATGCCGTTGCCTACATCCGCACGAACCTCGAATTTCACCGAACGCTCTATTTGCGCGCTCAGGCCCCTGCGATGCTTGCCATGGCCGAGACAGTGTGGCTGCAGCTTGGCCCGACCATGCGGGCACTCTACGGGCGTCTCAAGCGCACCGAGGTGCCAAAGGACCACCGTCTGATCCTTGCCGCCCTCAGGGCTGGCGACGAGCCGGGGTTACGCCTTGCGGTGCGCAGCGATGTCACACAAGGCCTCAGGATGCTGGCGAATTAGGCCGTGTGGGCGTCGTCGAGTGATCTCCTAGAAAGGATTTCAGGATTTCCGCCACGCGCCCCGGATGCGTCTGAGGGAAATTATGCGTGCCTGTAGGCAATTCCACATGATGCGCATTCGGGTTCAACGCCGCCAAGGTCCCCATGGCGGAAATCGAGATAACCCCATCCTCACGTCCCCAGATAGCCAGCACCGGTGTGTCATAATCAGTAATCGCGCGGTGATCCTCGTCCAGCGTTTTTGCCAGGATATGGCGGCGCGAAGACAAAAGAGACGGCAAGTACCCGCGTTTGCGCGTTTCTGATGCAAGCCGCTCCGACAGGTTCGGGATCACGGTTGGCGCGGCGCCTTCCCCAGCCAATTCGCGGCGCAAATCCCAGCCACCCGCCACCGGCATCAGCCAATCGCCAATCACCGGGTACGTCCACAAACGATCCTTCGGTGTTGTATAGACCGGCTGCAGACCGGACGGGGCCATCAAGATCAATGCTTTGATATTCAGGCCTTCTTCGGCGGCAAAGGCTGTCGCCAGGCTACCTCCCATGGAATAGCCAACCACGGTCAAAGGCCCGTGGATCCCGAGGTGATCCAACAGATCCCGCAATTGGCGCAGGAAATAGTCTATATCCTGCCGACCGCGCGGCCTCGACGACCAGCCCCGTCCATAAAGATCATACGTCAACACACGATATCCCAACGCCGCTAACGCGCGCGCCGTCCCTGCGAAGATAAACTGAGGCGAGGACAGCCCGTGAATACAAACCGCTATGGGTCCGCGCTTTGGGCCAGTCCAGCGATAATGCGTCCGCCCCGATGGCAGCTCTGCGATATTGCCGGGTGCGAGGCTTTGCGCGGCACGTGTCATAGGCTGGCGCAATGCTTCCGCAATCAGGGGAGCGGCAGCAACCGCGCCTAAAGCGACCCATCCGATTAAACTCATGCGCCCATCATAGCCGGTTTGGCCCCTCAAGTGTCGCCCGCCGCCGCGCGGCCGCTTCACGCCAGATCAGCACCATCCCCGCGATCAGGATCAAAGCGATACCGCATAAGGCCGCGCCATCTGGAATTTCTGCAAACAATACGATCCCAAAAACCACCGAAAGAGGCAGCGCAATATATTCAAACGGCGCGACCAAGGCCGCTTCCGAGCGGCGATAGGCCTGCGATATCATATAGCCACCGACAGAAGTCACCACGCCTGAAAACACCATCAACGACAGATCAAACGCCGCTGGCCACTCCCATGCGCGGAACAAAAACACCGCTGACGGATGGTCAAACACGTTGAATTCGCCGTGCCCAAGCACCAGTCCGGCGGTGGTCGACACCATCAGGAATGTGCCCTGAATATAAAAGACCATCGCCGTCGCGTTTTCGGTTCCGCCAATGCGCCGCGTCAGGATGTGTAGGAACGCATAGCCCACCGCCGCCAGCAGCGGCAAAAGCGAGGCAATCTGAAACGCGCTCGTTCCCGGACGGACCACGATCAAGACACCGACCAGCCCAAGCAGGATCGCCGCCCAGCGGCGTGGTCCGACGTATTCGCCGAGGAAAACCACCGAAAAGACCGAGATCAAAAGCGGGCTCACAAAGAAGATCGCCACGGCATCAGCAAGGGGCAGGGCCGCCAGTGCCAGAAAAAAGCAGAAGTTCGCAAAGACGACGCAAAGCCCGCGCAATAGGTGTGTTTTTAGTTTGTGAGTCTTTAGCATCGCCATAGTTCCGGTGAGAGGCACCAAAACGGCCAGCACAAACAAAAGCCCCACGGTCGAACGCAGGAACATCACCTGATACAACGGATAATCCCCGGACAGGAACTTAATTATCACGTCATTCACTGAAAACGCCGTGACAGCGGCAAGCGCCCAATAGGCGCCAGTGAAGGTTGTCCGTTCTTCGTCGGTCAATGACATATCAAACCAGAAATAAGGAGCGCGACGCGCGTTATCGCAGGGCATGCTCCAGTGCGTCGAGAAAACGCGACCGATCTGCCTTTGTAAAGCCTTTGCCGCCGCCTTGGCGGAACGGATCCGCGGCGCGCAGATCAGCCGCAAGATCGCGCATCGCCAGTGCATTTCCGACATTGGTAGCGGTCAACCGCTCGCCATTGGGCTTTAAGACAAGCGCACCCGCTTCAACCGCGCGCGCGGCCAAGGGAATGTCGCTGGTAATCACCACATCTCCGGGGCCCACACGCTCAGCGATCCAGATGTCAGCAACATCCGGGCCATCTGCGACATAAACCATCTCAACCAATGGATTGGTGGAAGGGCGAAGCCCGCCATTGGCGACCATCTTCACTTCGACCTTGCGCCGCGTCGCTACCGCTTCAACTTGGGCTTTGACCGGGCAGGCGTCTGCATCGACGTAAATTATCGCCAAAGTGCTTCCCCATGAAACGCAAGGTGTTCCTCCATGAAGGTCGACACAAAGAAATACGAGTGATCATAACCCTTTTGCATCCGCACCGTGGCTTCCGTGCGGCGCCGCATCAACGCTTCGGCCAGGCATTCGGTCTTCAACAAATGACCAAACTGATCGTCTGTTCCCGTATCAATCAGCACTGGCAGGCCGTCAAAAGCACCGCCTTCGGCAAGCGTTGTCGCATCATGCGCAGCCCCCGCCTCGACGCTACCAAGATAGGCTTCAAACTGCTTTTTGCCCCAATCGCTCACGGTTGGATTGCAGATAGGAGAGAACGCCGACACAGATCGGAATCTTCCTGGCGACTTCGCCGCAAGCGTCAACGCACCGTGGCCACCCATTGAATGGCCTGTGATTGCCTGACGGTCGCGGTCCAGCGGAAATGCGTCGAATATCAGCGCCGGCAAATCCTCAAGCACATAGGTCTGCATGCTAAAATGTGAGGCCCAAGGCGCTTCGGTAGCATCGATGTAAAACCCGGCACCCTGTCCGAGATCATAATCGTCATGATTGGCGACATCTTCACCGCGCGGTGACGTGTCCGGAAATACAATCGCCACTCCGTGCTCGGCCGCCCAAGCCTGCGCGCCAGACTTCACCATCGCGTTCTCGTGGGTGCAAGTCAGACCGGACAGATACCAAAGGACCGGTACCGGCCTATCGGCTGCCTCCTCTGGCACAAACAACCCAAAAGTCATTGTGCCGGTCGTTGCACGTGACGTATGAGAATAGACCCCCTGCACACCGCCAAAACACCGATTTTCAGACAGCGTTTCCATCATATCCATCCTTCCTTTAGCTTGCGCTGATCCAAGCAATCACCGCCGACACCGTCACAATTGAGGCCGCCGTCGAAATCAGAATCGAAGCCGACACCCGCGTTGGCGCAACGCCATAATGCTGTGCCAGAATATAGACATTGCCCGCCACCGGAAGGGCGGCCGCGGCGATCATCACACCCGCTGCATAGGGATCAACCGGCCAGATAAACAACGCCGCGATCGCCACAGCACCCGGATGGAGCACCAGTTTAGCAAACGACAGCCACCCCGCCACCGACAAGCGTTCGGCCGACTTGCTTGCCAGGCTCGCACCGATTGCGAAAAGAGCGCCGGGGGTTGCTGCCGCACCAAGCAAAGTCAGAAACTCGCCCACCGGGGCCGGGATCGGAATGCTAAGTGCCGACCAAAGCAACCCAAGCGTGATCGAAACGATCATCGGGTTTTTCAACAGACCCAATGCCACAGTGCGCAGGACACCGATTGACATGCGCCCATCTCTCGATCCGGTTATCAGGATCACAATCAGGCTACCAAAGAAGATCAGATCGACCGCTAAGACCAGAATAACCGGCCCGACGGCCTCGGCCCCAAGCAACAACGTTAGCATTGGCACGCCTAAGAAACCAACGTTGCCAATGACCCCGCACTGCGCCTCGAAAGCCGCCTCTGCGACGGGGCGCTTTCGGATCACTGCCACGAAAGTGACCAGCAAATAGACCAGCAAAGAGGCCGACAAATAAGCGGTGACGAAGGTCCAGTCGATAATCTCGGCAATTGACAGATTCGCAGTAAAGCCAAAAAGCATGGCCGAAAGCGCGAAATAGAACACGAATTTCGTCAGATAGGCCGTCGCCTCTTCGGTGAAAAAACGCGTGCGGCCACTTGCGTAGCCAAGCGCGATAATTGCGAAAAACGGCAATGTTTTTAGAAAGATATCCCACATATTACCGCCGCGTAGCACGTTGAGTAGATCGGCTCAAAGCGAAACGCCAGGGCGGGGCGAAAAAAAAGACCGGGCGCAAAGCCCGGCCAGTCTAACAGGGAGGTAAACTACGGTGGCAAAGCCACCTCGTTCACGAAGGACTTAGGCACCCAAAGCGCCCCAATCAAGAATTTTCTGACCATTTGGTAAGCAAACCGGCTATGCAGTAGGCGCATGGCAAACAATCACGCGTCGTGCTGAAGCGCTGCGGCCTTGATGCGTTTGCGTTGTGCGATGATCTCTTCCGTCACAAAGTCACGAAACGCCGCGATCCGGCGTGACTGCCGCAATTCTTCAGGATAGGCCAGAAACACAGGGATTTCATTGCTTTCCACTTCGGGCAGAACGCGTTGAGCATCCTGAATATCTTCCACCACATAATCCGGCAGAATGCCTATGCCCAGATTTGACCGCATCGCCTGCAACACGCCAAAATAGTTGTTCACGGTCAGCCGCGAAGTGACATCATGGGTCAACAACTCTTTCACAAGACTTGCGCCCGCAATCACTTGCGTCGCTTGCGTGTTGAGATAAATCAGTCGGTGTTTTTTCAGATCATCCAGCGTCTCCGGCACGCCTCGGCGCGCAAGATACTCAGGCGTCGCATAAAGCCGCATATGAACGGTCATCAATCTACGACGGATCAGGTCGGCCTGGCTTGGCTCTTTCATCCGTATAGCCACATCTGCCTCGCGCATAGGCAAATCCAGCACGCGCTCGTCCAACATCAGGTCGATATTCAGCTCTGGGTACTTGTCATAAAGTTTGGACAGTCGCGGCGCCAACCAAAGCGAGCCGAACCCGATCGTTGTCGTAACCCGTAATTCGCCGAAGACTTCTTCCTCGCTGTCGCGGATGCGGGCTTCGGCCGTGTCCAGGCGTCGTGACATCGCTGACGCCGCATCAAACAGTAATTCGCCCTGCTCGGTCAGGATCAGCCCCCGCGCGTGTCGGTGAAAAAGCGTCGTGTTCAGGCTTTCTTCCAACGCCCGTATTTGCCGTGAAACGGCAGATTGGCTCAAGTGCAGAACGTCGCCCGCGTGGGTCAGACTTCCCGCATCGGCCACGGCGTGAAATATTCGCAGCTTGTCCCAGTCCATATCAGAGCTTTCTGTCGGTGGTGGCGGTAACAGGTTGCAACTGCTTACCCGCAGGCCCGCTACAAATGCAAATGCCGACATGACAAAGGTTTCATTTGTAGGTCAGAGTGTTTGACCTATACTTGACCAGCACACGGGAGACACTCATGAGTCGGCACACCATCACCTTGCACGACAAATACGACCTTTCAAAAGAGGCCGTTTTGCTCAATGGCTCGCAGGCCTTGGTGCGTCTCATGCTGATGCAGCAGGCACGCGACGAAGCTGACGGCCTTGATACCGCAGGTTATGTTTCGGGGTACCGCGGTTCGCCCCTTGGCGCTGTTGATACCCAGATGACGCGCGCCAAAGCTGATCTGGAAGCCGCCAACGTACTGTTTCATCCCGGTTTAAACGAAGACCTTGCCGCGACTGCAATTTGGGGCACCCAACAAGCCGAGTTGCGCGGAGAAGGTAAACACGACGGTGTTTTCGCACTTTGGTACGGCAAGGGCCCCGGAGTAGATCGCTCAGGCGATGCCATCCGCCACGGAAACCTCGCGGGCTCGTCGCGTCACGGCGGAGTGGTTCTCGCGATGGGCGACGATCACGTCGGAGAAAGCTCGACAACCTGCCACCAGTCCGAATTTGCTATGGTCGACGCGCAGGTCCCAATCCTGTCTCCCGCAGGCGTGCAGGAAATCCTTGATTTTGGCCTTTATGGCTATGCACTTAGCCGGTTTTCGGGCCTTTGGTCCTCGCTGAAATTGATGAAAGACACGGTCGAAGTCACCTCTGTCGTCGATGCCCGACTTGATCGCATGTCCTTTGTCATTCCCGATTTTGACATGCCTGAAGGCGGACTTAACATACGTCTTGGGGACCACTGGATCCCGCAAGAATCCCGGCTGATCGACCATAAACGCTCCGCCGCCGAAGCTTTCGCGCGGGCCAATCGTCCCGACGCCCGCATGCACGGCAAGCCGGGCGCAAAGATCGGATTTGTGGCGGCCGGCAAGAACTGGCTCGACCTGATCCATGCGATGAGCCTTCTTGGAATTTCTGATGATACCGCGGACCGGCTTGGGATCACGAGCTATAAATTGGGGCAGGTCTATCCGATTGACGCCCTGTCGTTGCGGGAATGGGCAGAAGGGCTCGACCTGATTGTTATCGTCGAAGAAAAGCGCAAACTGATCGAGGTCCAGATCAAAGACGCGTTGTTTGAGGCGCGCGCTGGATGCCGGGTCTATGGTTGGTACAAAGGTGCTTCGGACGGTGCGCCACGAGAAGAGTTATTCCAAAGTCACTATTCCCTCGATCCGGTTGTGATTGCAGAGAAAATAGGAAGTATCCTGATCGAGGAAGGCCGTGAAACCGATACCATTACCGGGGCAATGGCTAAAATCTCTAGCGCCCTTTCCGCAGACAACGCCCCGGAAATCGCATCCCGTCTGCCGTATTTCTGCTCCGGCTGCCCGCATAACACATCGACCAAAGTGCCGAACGGTAGCCGCGCCTACGCGGGCATTGGATGTCACACGATGGTCCTTTGGATGGATCGCGAAACCAACGGCTACACCCATATGGGCGCCGAGGGCGTCAATTGGGTGGGCGAGAGTCCGTTTTCGACCACTGAACATGTGTTCCAGAACATGGGTGACGGCACCTATAACCATTCGGGCATTCTGGCAATCCGCGCGGCCCTAGGATCGAATGTGAATATTACGTTCAAAATCCTCTACAACGATGCAGTTGCCTTAACAGGCGGGCAAGTCATCGACGGCGATCTGTCAGCAGATCGCGTGGCCCACGAATTGGTCGCAATGGGCGTGCAACATGTTGCGGTCGTTTTCGATGAAAAAGAGGAGCCCCATCGCGCAGACTTCCCAAAGAACGTCGAATGGTATTCACGCGAATATCTTCCCTTTGTTCAGGACAAATATAGAAATATCAAGGGAGTGTCGGCCATTCTTTATGTCCAGACTTGCGCCGTCGAAAAACGCCGCAAAAGAAAACGCGGCGCTTTCCCTGATCCTGACAAACGGGTCTTTATTGATCCCGACATCTGCGAAGGCTGCGGCGATTGTGGGGTGCAGTCCAATTGCGTCTCTATCGTTCCTCTTGATACCGAGTTGGGCCGAAAACGTACCATCGACCAATCGTCTTGCAATAAAGACTATTCCTGCGTCAAAGGATTCTGTCCGTCTTTCGTCACAATCGAAGGTGCGACCCTGCGGAGAAACTCAACTGCAGACGTCGATATGACCGACTTGCCTGACCGTCAACCGCCTGAAATCACGGCTCAAACTCACAACATCGTCATTGCCGGCGTCGGTGGTGCGGGCGTTATCACCATTGGAGCCATCGTTGCCATGGCTGCGCATTTGGAGGGCAAGGGCGCCAGCATGATGGAGATGGCGGGCTTGGCGCAAAAGGGCGGCGCGGTCCATATCCACTGCCGTCTTGCAAACGCACCCGAAGACATAAACGCAATCCGCGTCTCGGTCGGCGAATGCGACACGCTAATCGGCGGCGATCTTGTTGTGTCTGCGGGGGCCAAGACCATCGGGCTTATGGCGACGGGACGCACGAAAGCCGTCGTGAACACCCATGAAATCATCACCGGAGAATTCACCCGCAACACCGAATTCCGTGTCCCAAGCGAAGACCTCGCGATCTCGCTACAGTCTCGTCTACATGACAATCTGACGCTTTTTGACGTAACCAAGCTTGCCCAGAACATGATGGGCGACGCCATCTACGCCAACATGCTGCTGCTTGGCGCGTCCTGGCAGAAAGGTCACGTCCCTCTGAGCCGTGCCGCAATCGAGGAGGCGATCGCGCTTAACGGGGCAGCCGTGGAAGACAATCTTAAAGCCTTCCAGATCGGCCGTTGGTTTGCCGAAAATCAGGATGTAGCGGCAAAACTAATTACGTCAAACGTATCTGATAAGTATCAGACATTAAAAAGTAAAATAGATTTTCGTGCCGCTCATCTCACCGACTATCAATCTGAGCGGCTTGCCCAGCGATATCTAAAGCTTCTCGCCAGCGTCGAAGAAGACGATCTGAAAGAAGCAGTCGCAAAAGGGTATCACAAGCTTCTTGCCTACAAGGACGAATACGAAGTCGCCCGCCTTCTTCAAACCACTCGCGAGAAAGCGGCGGAAACCTTCGAAGGCGATCTCAAACTGACCTACAATCTTGCGCCGCCTTTCCTGTCGCGAAGCGGCCCGGATGGGCGACCCAAAAAACGGGCTTTCGGCGCTTGGACGGAACGCCTTTGGCCGCATCTGGCGAAACTGAAACGCCTGCGCGGTACGCCTTTCGATCCTTTCGGCCACACAGCCGAGCGCCGGATGGAGCGCCACTTAATCCGAGAATACGAGCGCGATATCAGGGACATCGTGAAAAACCCTCCGGCAAACCGCGAAGCCGC
>CAJQNG010000198.1 GCA_905479635.1 uncultured Boseongicola sp.
ACTGTCTGAGCGACGGACTTTGCGACTTTGTCGAAGCGATGGATTTACGTTTTTTGAAATTTACCGACGCAGCGAATACCTGCTTATGCTTCTTGAAGGAGCGCTGTTTAGCATAGGCCTCACTTTGGCCGCACGCGGTGGGCTTTGCCAAATTCATCACTGCGCTCAGGCTGCCTATCTGCTGACATTCGGGCAGGCTGACACTATGATAGATGTGGAGGTACACCGGAGATGCAGCTTAACCCAAGATGGGAATACGTGGCTGATGGGGTCATGGGCGGCGTGTCCAAAGGTGGCATGTCGCGGGAGATGTTTCGGGGGCGCATGGCGGTTATTTTACGCGGGACTGTGTCGCTTCAAAACAATGGTGGTTTTATCCAAATCGCCTTCGACGTTCGTCGTGACAACGCTGAATTTAATGCGGGGAATTGGGACAGCATTGAGCTGGATGTCTGCGGCAATGGCGAGCGTTATGATATCCGCCTGCGGACAGACCACCTGACGCGGCCCTGGCAATCCTTCCGGGCCGAGTTCACGGCTCCACAAGACTGGCAGGTGCTTCAGGTCCCGTTTAACACCGTCATTCCACACAGAACGGATGCCGTCTTTGACCCCACACAACTGCGGCGGATCGGCATTCTTGCCATCGGTCGGGAATTTCAGGCAGACGTCGCCGTTGCAGGTGTGCGCCTGTATCGCGCTTAGAGTTCTTGCCTTGAGGGCACGGACTGCTATTTCAGACAGTATGGGCAAAACGCGAAACCTTCCGCAAGAACATGTCAGTGAGATCGTGCAAATGGCACTATCGGATCATGTCGGCTTTGCAGATATTGAGCGTGAATACGGGATTGCCGAAAAGCACGTCAAATCCTTGATGCGCGATACGCTTAAGACTGGCAGCTACAGAACTTGGCGAAAACGAGTGCGAGATTTTGGAGATAGGCGCGCCCATTACAAATAGGCTTTTGTCAGGGTTAAGTAACTTGCTCTGCTGATTGCTCAAACCGGCTGCGCGCCAAGCCAACCTGCAGATTGCTATCGCCTGCTTCCCATTCGCCGTTCCAGATGACAAAACTGAGTATGTCTAAAAAGACCCTGAACAAAACCAACCTTGAAGCGCTGGGTGCAGAGCAACTGGCCGCACTGCTTATGGAGGTCAGCACCGGCAGTGCTGAGATTAAGCGTAGATTGCGTTTGGAGCTCAGCCATAGCCTCGGCGCATCAGAGCTGGCGCAAGACGTACGCAAGCGGCTTTTGTCTTTGCGAAAATCTACAAGCTTTGTCGGATGGCGCAAAAGGAAAGCGCTGATCAAAGATCTCAATACGCAAGTGACGATGATCGTCGAAAAGATCGCTCCGGATGATCCGACCATGGCTTTTGATCTTCTGTGGCAGTTCATCGAGATCGCCCCCTTCATCTATGCGCGTGTGGACGACAGTAAGGGCGATGTCGGCGACGTCTTTCGCACGGCAATCGGGCAGTTCGAAGGGATCGGGCCACGCGCCCTTCTGGACCCCGACGCGCTGGCCGACCGGGTTTGGGCCGTCGTACAGGACAACGGATACGGCGAATGGGACGGCATCATCGCACTCATGGCACCGACACTTGGGGGATCTGGGCTTGAGCGATTGAAGGCCAATGTGCAGACCTATGCAATGGCATCTGCCGAGACCGGCGCGGACGATCACGAAGCAATCCAATTTTTGCGCCAACTGCGCGGTGGCAACAGTCACGCAGCGGGGCGAAAGGCACGTTTCGTCAAATGGTGCCTGCAAGAGATCGCGACAGCAGCTGGCGATACAGGTGCCTATATCGCCCAGTATTCCGACAAGGATCTTAAACGGACCGACATCGCGGCCAAAGTCGCCATGCTTTTGCTCGCAGACAACCGCGCCGAAGCTGCACTGGACGCCCTGCACAATGCAGATCAGGACGAGACCTCTTTGGGACAAGAGGCGTGGAACGACGCTTATATCCTCAGCTTGGCTGGTCTGGGGCGGATTGAAGAGGCACAGGCGCATCGTTGGGCTCGCTTTGCGGCAACCTTGAACCGCACGTACCTGTCCGACTATCTGAAGCTTTTACCGGATTTTGAGGACGTCGAGGCGGAGGATCTGGCCAAGAAACACGTCTTCGCGTTTCCACACTTTTCAACTGCGCTGGACTTCTGCCTCAACTGGCCCGACTTGCTGACAGCCGCCCAGTTGATCGAAGCCCGCGCAGATGAGATCAACGGCGATCACTATTTTCTTTTGACACCAACAGCCGAGGCCCTCCGATCAAGGCATCCTCTTGCCGCTGCCCTGCTTTGGCGTGCAATGATCGACTTTGCGCTCGAGCAAGGTCAGTCTTCACGATACGGCCAAGCCGCCGACCACCTCGCGGACTGTACATCAGTCGACGCAGACATCTTAGAGTACCGCGATTTTCCCACTCATGCAGGTTATCTTCAGGCACTTCAAAGCCGGCATCACCGGAAATCGTCGTTCTGGGCCAAGATGCTCTGATACATAGAAGCATTGGGGCGCGCCCGTCGAAAACGAACCCGTCTCTGCAAGGAGTATAGGCACGCCGATTATCATGCGCCGAGACCACGCCTTTAATCATGAGAAGTATCAATTGACGCTCGAATACTTCAGCCGCGCGCCCAATTGGGTCAAACCTTACTAACGCCTGTCTTCCTATCTATATATCGAGGTCTGCCTCAGGCACATTTAGTGTTGACCATGTGTCGTCGCGCAGCGGCGAAGGCGGTGTCTCACAGGCCCGGCGGTGGATATTGACCTTCGCAATGAAGTTTGCCGAGATCGGCGCCGTTACAAAAAGAAACGCCATGATCAATAATTCATGCGTCGAAGGTTCGCCCAGAATAAACGAATTGGCAATCGAGGCGACCAGCAGCATGCCGATCCCGACTGTCCCAACCTTTGTTGGAGCGTGTAGGCGTGTCATCGGGTCTTTGAATTTTAAAAGCCCAATCACGCCAACAATGACAAAACCTGACCCGATCAGCAAAGAGAGGGCCGCAGCATAAGTTACAATAATCTGTAAGGTCATTCGATGATGTCCCCCCTCAGAATGAACCGCGCGAGTGCAACGGTGGAGACAAACCCCAACATGGCAATCAGCAGCGCAACCTCGAAATAGATCTGCACGCCTTGGTGAATGCCCAGCACGATAACCAGACCCAGCGAATTGATCACCATTGTATCCAGGGCGAGGATCCTGTCTCCCGTGGTCGGACCCAGAACCAGCCGTAGCATCGACATGATCTGGGCAAGCGCCAGTGTCACAAAGGTGATAGCGAGCGCAATTCTCATCAACTCCGTTGCAAACATCATGTGAAAATCTCCAATAAGCGACGCTGGTAACGGCTTGTGATCTCATCGCGCACGGCATCTGGGTCGTCGGTGTGCAGCACATGAACCAGCAAGCTATGTCCCTGATCCGACAGATCCGCCGAGACCGTGCCGGGGGTTAGCGTAATCGTCCCGGCGAGAACAGTGATGGCCTCGGGTTCTCGCAGTTCGAGCGGTACGACGATCCAGGCAGGTTTTAGCTTTGCATTTGGAACGGTCAGGACAATCCAGGCAACCTGTATATTGGCCACCAGAATATCCCACATTACCATAAAGCTGTACGTGATCATCTTGCTCAGACGGAATCCCTTGGGGGTGTCTGGCCACCAGATCGACGTACCCCATGGAATGATTATCCC
>CAJQNG010000199.1 GCA_905479635.1 uncultured Boseongicola sp.
TGATTTATGTAAAATCAGGCGAGGGGCGCGATTTTCTGATCCTTGACGCTGCGATGAACGACCTGATCCGACCGGCGATGTATGCGGCATATCACGATATTCTGCCTGTCGTTGAGCCAGACCCTGGAACCGACCAGCAGCCCTACGATATCGTCGGGCCAGTCTGTGAGTCGGGGGACACTTTCACCAAGAATCGACCAATGCCACCGGTCGGCGCCGGTGAGCTTGTCGCATTCCGTTCTGCGGGCGCTTACGGGGCTGTTATGGCGTCAGAATACAATACGCGGCCTCTGATTCCGGAGGTTTTGGTCCATGAGCATCAATTCGCCGTCATTCGAGCACGTCCGACGTTTGACGAAATCATAAATCGAGATACAATTCCTGAATGGCTTGAGGGCTCGGCATAACCCGAACCCGGCCCTGTATGTTGGTCGAATGACAGAACCGACTGATCTTCCTCCCCAGGCGGCGGAGCGGCTTGCATGGCCGCTGCGCCTGACGTTTGCCGGCCTTGTCGCCGAGCGCGGGGTGCGGGCGTTCTGGCCACTTTGGACAGTGCTTATTGCTGTCCTGGCGGCCCTGATGCTTGGGGTGCAGGATTTGCTGCCGTTAGAGGCGGTTTGGGGCATTGCAGTGGTTTCCGTGCTGGGTGCGTTGTGGACAGCCGTGCGGGGCATTCAGCACTTTCGCCTGCCTGATCGCGCCGAGGCACTGGACCGGCTTGATCGGACTTTGCCGGGTCGCCCGATTGCTGCTATTTCGGATTCTCAGGCAATTGGTGCGGGTGATCCCGCATCCGAGGCCGTTTGGGCCGCGCATGTCGCCCGGATGGCGGAAAAAGCGCGGGATGCAAAGGCGCCAAAGCCCGATCTGAAGTTATCAGCGCGGGATCCGTATGCTTTGCGCTATGTAGCGCTTTTGGGGCTCACTGTGGCGGTGCTGTTTGGATCGGTCCTGCGGGTTGCCTCCGTTGCAGAGATGACCCCCGGCAATCAGGCGGTTGCCTCGGGACCTTCCTGGGAAGGATGGGTAGAGCCGCCGCTGTATACCGGTCTTCCAAGTCTCTATCTGAACGACATTTCCCGCGATGACTTCGAGGTGCCGGAAGGCAGTCGCGTCACCATCCGGTTTTACGGCGAGATTGGCGCGCTTTCTTTGAGCGAAACGGTTTCGACGCGCACCGAGAATGTACCGCCCGCGACGGATCCGGTTCAGGCTTTCGATGTTCTGCAAAGCGGCGGGATTGGAATCGACGGCCCCGGTGGTCAAAGCTGGGACATTACGGTGACCGAGGATGAGAACCCATCAATCGAATTTGACGGACCGATTTCGCAAGGCGAGGGCGGCCGCCTGGAGGCGCCGTTTGTGGCGTCGGATGACTACGGAGTTACCTCGGGACAGATGGTGGTCACACTTGATCTGGCCGAGGTCGAGCGTCGCTATGGATTGACGATTGATCCTGAGCCGCGCGACCCGATCGAGTTGGACATACCGATTACAATTTCCGGCGATCGTACGCAGTTCTCGGAAGTGGTCATCGATGATTTCAGCGAGCATCCGTGGGCAAACTTGCCGGTTTCAGCATCGCTTAGTGCGCAGGATTCGGCAGAACACGAAGGGCTCTCAGCGCCTCAATTTGCCAATCTACCAGGGCGTCGCTTCTTTGATCCCTTGGCGAAAGCGATTGTAGAACAGCGCCGAGATCTGCTTTGGAACCGGGCGAATGCACCGCGGGTTGCGCAGGTTCTGCGGGCTGTTTCGTTTCAGCCCGAAAGCATTTTTAGATCCGAGACGGTCTATTTGAAGCTGCGGTTTGCAGTGCGCCGGTTGGAGACGCGCGTGTCGCTTGGGCGCTTGACTGACGACGTTATCGACGAGACGGCCGCGGCGCTTTGGGGCCTCGCATTGGAGATAGAAGAGGGCGACCTTGGTGACGCTCTGGAGCGTTTGCAGCGGGCACAGGATCGTTTAAGCGAGGCGATTGAGAACGGCGCGACGGATGCGGAAATTGCCGAGTTGATGCAGGAACTGCGCGAGGCGATGCAGGACTACATGAGCCAGCTTGCTCAGCAGCAAGGCGAGGGTGAACAGCCGGAGATGGCTGAGAACCAAGAAATGCAGGAGATGACCGGCGAGCAGCTTCAAGACATGCTTGATCGCTTGCAGGAGTTGATGGAGCAGGGCCGCATGGCCGAGGCACAGCAACTTCTCGATCAATTACGTCAGATGATGGAGAATATGCAGGTTGCCGAAGGTCAGCAGGGTGGTCAGCAAAGCGCCGGCGAGCAGGCTATGGAAGGCCTGGCGGAGACTTTGCGCGAACAGCAGGGCCTTTCGGATGACGCATTCCGGGACCTCCAGGAGCAGTACAATCCAAACGCTCCGGCCGGCCAGTCTCGCGACAACGAAGGTCGTGGCGGCGATGGTGAGCGCCGTGGCGCGCAGAATGATCAGCCGGAAAGCCAAGGCGAAGGTGGCCAACAGGGACGCGGTGGAGAACCCGGCGGTCAGGACCAACAGCAAGACGGTGGCGACGGCAATCTGGCCGACCGCCAACAAGCGCTTCGCGACGAGTTGAACCGTCAGCGCCAAAGCCTGCCAGGGGCTGGTACGCCCGAGGGCGATTCGGCGCGCGATGCCTTGGGCCGTGCGGGCGAGGCGATGGAAAACGCCGAGGATGCGCTTCGTGAGGAAGATTTTGCAGGGGCACTTGATAGCCAGTCACAGGCGATGGAAGCCTTGCGCGAAGGCATGCGAGACCTGGCGGAGCAGATGGCAGAGCAGCAACAACAGCAAGGCGGCCAGCAGGGTCAGCAACTTGGGCAGAACGATCCGAACGGCAGCCGCGACCCGCTTGGGCGCGAAGCGGGCCAGAACGGTCGCATTGGCACGGATGAGCAGCTTTTGCAGGGCGAAGACGTCTATCGGCGTGCCCGCGAATTGCTTGATGAAATTCGCAAACGGTCGGGCGAGCAGAACAGACCCACTGAAGAACTTGAATATCTCAAGCGGCTTCTCGAGCGTTTCTGACGCAAGCGGCGACACATTGCCAATGCTCAAATCTAATCTTTCGCGATCCAAGGTCGAGGCGTAGGCTTGCGAAGAGCAGATAACAATAACAGGTGGCGCATGCGTGTATATTTGGCGGCAGTTGCCATGCTTTTTTTTGTGTCGAGCGTGGTTGCAAGCCCTGCGCCGGAGTATTCGGTGTATCCAAAGCCGAGACCTGACACAGGAGCGCTGGTGCTGGCCCAGGTAGAGACATCAAACGCGGCTTTTTCACGCTGGATCGAGGGATTCCGCGGTCGGGCGCGTGCGGCGGGCATTCGTGACAGTGTTTTTAATACGTCGTTTCAGGGCGTTCGCTACAACACTGGCGTTGTTCAGAAGGATCGAAACCAGTCGGAATTCACCAAGCAGATCTGGGACTACCTGGATAGTGCGGTGTCAGATGCGCGCGTGCGAAACGGGCGCGCAGCGCTTCGTGACAATGGCCGGGTGCTGCGGGAAATAGAGGCGCGCTACGGGGTTGAGGCCGAAGTTGTCGCGGCGATCTGGGGGCTGGAAAGTGCCTACGGATCCTTCCGGGGAAAAATTCCGATTATCGAGGCGCTTGCAACTTTGGCGTTTGACGGACGACGCGGACGGTTTTTTGAACAGCAACTGATTGCGGCGCTGAAGATTGTTCAGTCTGGCGATGTACGATCTCGCGACATGCGGGGATCCTGGGCTGGGGCGATGGGCCATACGCAGTTTATCCCGACATCGTATCTTTCTTATGCCGAAGATTTTCGAGGGGACGGTAAGCGCGATATCTGGTCGGACGATCCGACGGATGCATTGGCATCGACTGCCGGATATTTGAAGGCGTTTGGCTGGACCAAGGGCCAGCCCTGGGGTGTCGAAGTGCGCCTTCCGCAAGGATTTGACTTTCGCTGGACGGGTGAGCGGATAAAGAAGTCGCCGACGGAATGGGCCGCACTTGGTGTACGTGATGTTAAGGGCGCGCGCGTTGCTGACTTTGGACGAGCCTCGATCCTGTTGCCTGCCGGGGCGCGGGGGGCGGCATTCATGATTTTTAACAACTTTCACGTGATCGAAAGGTACAATTCGGCGGATGTCTATGTGATTGGCGTCGGGCTTTTGAGCGGACGGATTGCCGGTGGAGGACCGCTTCGGGCTAGTTGGCCGCGCGAGGATCGCAATCTTGCCAGCCGCGAGAAACAGGAAATGCAGCAGCTTTTGACGCGGCGTGGCTTCAACACTCAGGGTGTCGATGGGATTATCGGGCCGAATACGATCGCCGCGATCCGCCGGTTTCAGGCGTCTGTTGGGATGATCCCTGATGGCTATGCAAGCTATGAAATTCTGCGGCGGTTGCGTTAGGCGCGGTAGCTCCAGCAGCCTTTGTGATGGTCGTTTACGATGCCGACGGCTTGTAAATACGCATAGATAATCGTGGGTCCGACGAAGGACATGCCGCGTTTTTTCAAGTCTTTTGAGATTGCATCGGACAAAGGCGTCGTTGCGGGAATATCAGCGGCGGTTGGCCAATTTCCCTTAAGGGGCTCTCCGTCCACATGCGCCCAGAGCCAGTCAGAAAAGCTGCCAAATTCCTTCTGCATTGCCAGGAAGATACGTGCATTCTTGCGGGCTGCCGGGACCTTCTGGCGGTGCCGGACAATGCCGGGGTTGCTGAGCGCCTTGTGCAACTCGAAATCGGTCATGTTGGCCACGCGTTTGACGTCGAAATTGTGGTAAACGTCCCGGTAGCCCTCGCGCTTTTTGAGGATCGTTTCCCAAGAGAGTCCAGCATGTGCCCCTTCGAGGATCAGCATCTCGAAAAGCATTTGGTCATCCTGCACGGGAACGCCCCACTCGGTGTCGTGGTAGTCGGCGTAAAGTTCGGTGTGGGAGCCGAAACAGCGGGGTTTATCGTCGATTGGTTCTGCCATGGGGCGACGATAGCGGGGTCGGGGCGAGAGGTCACGCGGCGCAACTGACACCGAGTGTCAGGAGAGTTTGCTCTTTTAAGGAGCAAGGGTCGCCCGTTGGGTGTTGCGCGCAATGCCGCTATTCGTAAATGGCTTCTTTTGCTGGGGCGCGCGCAGAAATGCGACGTCGCTATCACGTCGGTTCACGGTGTAGCCAATGGTGGCGCGGCCACGAAATTTGGTGCGCTCACTCACCAAGGATGCCAGTGCGTTAACCGCCAATCGACATTGTCACATGTGATCTTCTGCATCAGCGACGTCAATTCCGAGGGCTTCCAACCCGTCTTCGAGGTATCCAGCGAGGCCAGGAATGCCGGAAAGATACTGTTCGGTCGGGGCGGTGGCTTCGACACGCGCAGTCTCTTTGGCTTCGGCAAACTCGTCCGCGCTGTAAGTTTCGCGACCGACCCACATCAAGGCGACGAGGCTGACTTGTTCGTCGACGTTCATTCCCGAAATATAGTCGGCAAGTTGCGTGCTTTCGGGACCATATTCGCGGCTGAGGAAGATGACGCGAACGATCTTTCCGGTTGAGATATCGAGCATGAATGTGCCCCCCTTTTGCGCAAGCCTAGGCCCTTTAAGGCGGAACGGCCTTGCGCCAGATCAAGCCCAGTCGCGTTGACCTTGTTGGTTTTGCGTACATCCCTTAGGCGTGGCTTCGACCTTGAAGGCGAGGAGTTTCGAGATGGCTTTTAATTTTACACGCGCGGATTTTCCGTCGGATTTTCAGTTTGGCGCGGCGACTGCGGCCTACCAGATTGAGGGCACGTCGTTTGGCCGCGTCGGATCTTCGCATTGGGATACCTTTGCGGCGGTTCCGGGCAACGTTGTGAATGCAGAAGACGGACGGGTGGCCTGCGACCACTATCATCGCTGGGGCGCGGATCTTGATCTTGTTCGCGACGGGAATTTCGATGTGTACCGGTTCTCGACGATGTGGCCGCGGGTGATGCCGGACGGGCGGACCGTGAGTGCGGAGGGGTTGGATTTCTATGACCGGCTGGCGGACGGGATTGTGGCGCGGGGGCTGTCTCCCAGCCTGACGCTGTACCACTGGGATATGCCGTCGGCTTTGGCGGATAAGGGGGGCTGGACCAATTCGGATGTGGGCAAGTGGTTTGCCGACTACACCCAAGCGGTGATCGGACGCATCGGGGATCGGATGGACGCGGTCGCGACGATTAACGAGCCTTGGTGCGTTGCGTGGTTATCGCATTTTCTTGGCGGGCATGCGCCGGGATTGCGCGATGTCCGAGCTGCTGCGCGGGCGATGCACCACGTGCTGGTGGCCCATGCGCGGTCGATGGAAGTGATGCGGGCGGCAGGACAGAAGAATCTTGGCATAGTCTTGAACTTTGAGCATTCTCAAGCTGCAAGCGATGCGCCAGAGGATGCGGTGGCGGCGCGGGTTTATGATGGGATTTACAATCGCTGGTTCGCAGGTGCGCTCTCGCATGGGGCTTATCCTGAGGATATCTTAAGCGCATTGACCCCGCATATGCCTGAGGGTTTCGAGGACGACATGGCCGCGATTTCGGGGCCGATTGATTGGCTTGGAGTGAATTACTACACACGGTCTCTGCATCAGAATGTCCCGGGTATGGCTTGGCCGTCTGAGCGTGCGGTGCCGGGCGAGTTGCCGAAGACGGCGCAGGATTGGGAGATTTACCCTGAGGGGCTTTATGGGGTCTTGATGCGCTTGCAGCGGGACTTCACGGGGGACTTGCCGATTTATGTGACCGAGAACGGGATGGCGGGGCGTGATCCCGGAGACCGCGGCGCAGTCGATGATCCGGCCCGTGTGGCGTATTTTGATGCGCATGTGGGGGCTGTTCGCCGGGCGATTGCGGATGGCGCTCCGGTGAAGGGGTATTTTGCCTGGTCGCTTTTGGACAATTACGAATGGGCGTTTGGATATGACAAGCGGTTCGGGATTGTTCATGTGGATTATGAGACCCAGGCCCGGACGCCCAAGGGGTCCTATCGTGCGTTTCAGAAGGCTTTGGCGCGGTCTTGATTTTGTGGCGTGCTTAGCTGCGTGAGGCGGTGGGTGTTTTGGGGCTCTGCCCCGCCCGTGCCGGCGACTCCCCGACGTATTTTTGCAAGGGTGACGCGCTGTCGGGGCCGGTTTCGAGGGGCTTGTATCCGGGCGTGAGTTTGTGGCGCAGGAAGGCCATGGGGTGCGCACGCAAGGTGAGGCGCATCGAGACATAGTCTTCGACGACTTCTTCTCCCAGCGACATCTTGGGCAGGTTTGCCAGCGGCTCAAGGATGCTTTCGCCGTCCATGTCCCCCGAGAACAGCGGCAGAGGTTTTTCCGACGCGATGGCGGCGGCGGCCCAGAGCGCCTTGCGCCGCGTGATGTCGAGGGAGGCAAACGTGTCCGCTTCAGCGAGGACGCGAAGCTGTCGGGGCGGGATGCCTGCGCGGCGCCAGACGTCTTCGATCGAGAGGTAGCCGTTGCCGCGCGCGGCGGCGATCCATGTGGCTTCTTCTTCGCGCATGGATTTGATCTGGCGGAAGCCCAGGCGGAGCGCGAGGCCTCCGGTGCCGTCATTTTCCATGATGTTGTCCCAGGTCGAGGCGTTGATATCGACGGGGAGGATTTGGACGCCGTGTTCATGTGCGTCTCGGACGATCTGAGCAGGTGCGTAAAAGCCCATGGGTTGGGAGTTTAAAAGCGCACAGGCGAAGATGCCGGGGTGATGGCATTTCAGCCATGAGGAGGCGTAGACGAGAAGGGCAAAGGAGGCGGCGTGGCTTTCGGGGAAGCCGTAGGAGGCAAAGCCTTCGATCTGGGAAAAGCATCGCTCCGCGAAGTCTTCGTCATAGCCGTTCTTGTGCATACCCTTCATGAAGAGGGTGCGGAATTCGCTGACGTTGCCGTGTTTTTTGAAGGTCGCGAGGGAGCGGCGGAGGCGGTCGGCCTGCTCTGGGGTGAAGCCTGCGCCGACGATGGCGATCTGCATGGCCTGTTCCTGAAACAGCGGTACGCCGAGTGTCTTTCCAAGCACTTTGCCAAGCTCATCTGAGGGGAATTCGACTGCCTCTTCGCCGTTGCGGCGTCGAAGGTAGGGGTGGACCATATCGCCCTGGATCGGTCCCGGGCGGATGATCGCGGTCTCAATCACGAGGTCATAGAAGGTGCGCGGCTTCATGCGCGGCAGGAAGTTCATCTGCGCGCGGCTTTCGACCTGAAAGACGCCAAGGCTATCGGCTTTGCAGAGCATGTCGTAGGTGGCAGGGTCTTCGGGCGGCAGGGTCGCCAGCGTGTAATCGGTTTGGTGGTGTCGGGTGATCAGGCCGAAGGCTTTGCGGATGCACGACAGCATGCCGAGGGCGAGGATGTCGACCTTGAGGATGCCCAAGCTGTCGATGTCGTCCTTATCCCAACAGATGACGGTGCGGTCCTCCATCGTAGCGTTCTCAACGGGCACCAGTTCGTCGAGGCGGCCTTCGGTGATGATGAAGCCGCCGACGTGTTGGGACAGGTGGCGCGGGAAGCCTTGGATCTCGAAGATCAGCTCGAGCGTCTGTGCAAGGCGGCGGTCGGTGGGGTCGAGGCCGATTTCCTTTAGTTGCTGGTCGGCCATGCCGGAGGTATCGAAGAAGCCCCAAAGTTGCGAGGAAATCGCGGAGATCGTGTCTTCGGTCAGACCCATCGCACGACCCACTTCGCGGATCGCGCGTTTGCCGCGGTAATGGACGACGGTGGCGCAAAGCCCGGCGCGGTGGCGGCCGTAGCGTTCGTAGATGTGTTGTATAACCTCTTCGCGGCGTTCGTGTTCGAAGTCGACGTCGATGTCGGGGGGCTCGTCGCGGGCCTCACTGACGAAGCGTTCAAAGACCATGGTGCCGATTTCCGGCGAGACCGAGGTGACGCCGAGGCAGTAGCAGACGACGGAATTGGCGGCGGATCCCCGACCCTGGCAAAGAATGCCGCGGGAGCGGGCAAAGGCGACGATGTCGCGCACGGTGAGGAAGTAGGGCTCGTACTCAAGTTTCGAGATCAGGGTGAGTTCATGGGCAAGGAGGGTTTTGACGTGGTCGGAGGCGCCGGCGGGATAGCGCCATTTGAGGCCCTCGTGGGCGAGGCGTGAAAGGCGTTGCGGGGCAGTTTCACCGTTGGTGACCTCGGAGGGATATTCGTAGCGGAGTTCATCGAGCGAGAAGGCGAGACTTCCGGCAAGCTTGGCGGCGCGGGTAACTGCCCCGGCGTGGGGGCCGAGAAGGCGGCAAAGGTCAGTTTCAGAGCGCAGGCGCTGTTCGGCGTTTGCAAGGGCGGCGCGCCCAAGTTCGTCGACTTTGCGGCTGGTGCGCACAGCCGTCAGCACGTCGGCAAGCTTGCGGCGCGATCCGTGGTGCATGAGGGGGGAGGCGCTGGCGACGGTGGGCAGTTTGAGGTCGTCGGCGAGGCACGCCAGGCGGTCGAAGCGTTCGGGGTCCTGACCGTCGTAACGAGGGGCGATAAGCAGGTGGCAATCGGGGCCAAAGTGGCGCGTCAGGCGTGTCGCTTCTTGTCGCCATCCGCTTGCGCCGCGCTTTGCCGTGCGCGGGTTTGGTGGGTGGATCAGAAGGGCAAGATTTGCGCCGAATTCGACCAGATCGTCGGTGCGCAGGTGACAACTGCCTTTTTCGGCCCGGAGGCGCCCGCGCGAGATCAGACGGCACAGATTTGCCCAGCCTTGCCGGTCTTTGGGGATCGTCGTGACAGTGAAGCCGGTGTCGAGAACGATGCGTGCTGCTGGGATCAGGCGCGGCACATTCAGGATCGCAGCGGAGGCATCTAATGGGAGCGATGGGTGCACGCGGGTTTCGAACGCGGCCTTGGGGCCATCAAGGAAGTCCTCGATTTCTTCCGGCGCGAGGGTGCCATTTTTGCGCCGTTCCGATCCGCCGGGGTAGCTTTCGAGGATCTGCGGTTTCTTGGCCCAAAGCCCGACTGGTACAGACGGGCCGATCAAGTCGCTGCTTTCACGTTCCTTCACTTGCCGGGCGATCTCGCGCACGCGGGTGTGGGCGCGCACGATGCCCGCGACCGAGTTTTCATCGGCAATTGAGAGCGCCTTTAGGCCCAAAAGGGCGGCGCGGTCGACATATTCCTCCGGGTGCGATGCGCCGGTGAGGAAGGTGAAATT